>DATMMJ010000085.1:0-3526 GCA_035569795.1 Puia sp.
TGATCAAAGTGATAAGAGCCTGCAGAAAACCCCGCACCGTAATATGCCTGGATGATGCCCAAGTTAAGGCTTCTATGTGTAGTTGCCTGAAACGAATAGAAGAAATCGTTTGATGCCGTAGTACTGCCAAACGAAACTACTCCGCTGAAATAAGTCACCTTTTTAACCGAATCCGTTTGCAAGGGAATATCATGATAATGTAATGCGGTGCTTTCTAAGGGGCTAACAAAGTTTTGATAATTCGTACTGCAGCTCTGCAAAATGAAAATCAGAGCAAAAAGATAAGGAGCAGTTTTTTTCATGGTAAAAGAGTTGACAAAAATTGTTTTTGAGTTGCTGCAAAAAATATGTTAATAGTTTTTAATAGGAAATGGGCTTCAAATTTGAAACTATTTCAAAAAGCTAGCTTTTTTTTAGGCGGATTACTATATAACTTGCTGATTTAGTCCTTGTTAATACAATAAATCTGCTGTTTTTGCATTTAATAAAAAACCATCCGGTGCAATACAGGAGGCTGCTTATATTCATTATTATATTTTGTGATTTGCTTGTGGCAAAAGCGCAACGGCCTTTACCTAAAACTCCTGCGTCCAATCTGCATAGAAAATTTATCCTTGTAAAGAAAGAGGCCATCCAGATTGATAGTGTGAGTATTATCCCGCAAACATTTTCGGTGCTGGGTTTTTCAGACAGTGCGTACACGCTCGACTTTGTGAATGCAACGCTCAAATGGAGAAAAAATCCCAACCTGGACAGCGTTTTCGTTACCTACAGGACCTTCCCATACAGGCTCAATGCAGTGACGAAAAGATTAAATTATGACAGCATTGAAGGCAATTTCCTGGTAAAGCCATCCACCTTCAAAAATGATAAATATGGAAATGATAATTTCTTCAATTTCGGCAATATTACCTACAACGGCAGCTTCGGCAGGGCGCTTTCTTTTGGTAACAGCCAGGATGCTGTAGTGACATCCAACCTCAACCTGCAATTGAGTGGTTATCTGGCTGACAGCATCCAAATCTCAGCGGCGCTGACGGACAACAATATCCCCATACAGCCGGATGGGAGTACTGCACAGCTCAGCGATTTTGATAAGATATTCCTTGAGTTTAAAAAAAAGACTTGGGCTTTAAGTATGGGCGATATTGATTTGCGCCAAAACCAGAATTATTTTCTGGGGTTTTATAAACGCGTGCAGGGCGCATCATTCGAGACTACTGAACAATTATCCAAAAACATAACCAATAAAACTTTAGTGAGTGGTGCCATTGCGAAAGGGAAATTTAACCGCAATGTATTTCAAGGGCTGGAAGGTAACCAGGGCCCCTACCGGTTGCAGGGTGCGAATAATGAATTGTACTTTGTTGTTCTGGCAGGCACTGAAAAAGTTTTTATAGATGGCCAATTGATGCAACGCGGGGCTGATCAGGATTATATCATCAATTACAATACTGCTGAGGTTACCTTCACTCCGAAACGGATGATCACACAGGATTCCAGAATCCAGGTGGAATTTGAATATTCAGATCAAAACTATCTGAACTCCAATCTGTATTTATACAATGAAACGAATTTTGATAAAAAATTGAAAATTCGTTTTGCAGTCTTGAACAACAGCGATGCGCGCAATTCGCCCATCAACCAAACACTGAACTCGGATCAGAAAAAGTTCTTATTTGGTATCGGCGATAGCATCACAAAGGCATTCTATCCCCTTGCTCCAATAGATACACTTGCCGCCGGAAAAATCTTGTACCAAAAAATTGATACTACGTACATCGCGGCAAATGGGTTTGTTTTTAATGATTCTATCTATGTGTATTCTGTCAACCGAAATGTGATACTGTATAATCTTTCCTTTGTTGACGTTGGAATTGGCAACGGCGATTATGTTCCTGACTTGAATGGAATCAATGGCAATGTTTATAAATGGGTCGCACCTGTAAATGGCCAAAAACAAGGCCAGTTTCAAGCTGCACAGTTTTTAGTAACACCTAAAACGCAAAGGGTAATGACACTTGGGGCAGATTATTCACTCAGCAAGAATACTACGCTTACTACTGATCTTGCCGCGAGCCATTATGATGTGAACACGCTTTCAACAATCGGCAAAACCGCCGATAATGGTTATGCCGCGAGGGTGCTGCTGAAAAATATACATCCATTTACTTCAACAAAAAATGGATTGCAACTGACAACCAATCTGGGCTATGAATATGATGATGCAAGGTTCAATCCCGTGGAACCTATCCGGCAGGTGGAATTCTACAGGGACTGGGGACTGCCTTTGCAACCAAAGGTCCAAAATGAATCGCTGTACTCATCATCTTTTGAATTGGGAGACAGAAAAAAAAATTTTATAAAATATGAATTTAACGGTTATGACAGAGGAAGCAGTTTTCATGGAATCCGAAACAGCATTTCAAGCAATAGGGAAATAGATGGATGGCATATAAACGACGCGGTTAGTTTAACTACAAGCAAAAGCGATACAGCGAATGGATATTACATCAAACCGGGTATAGAGATTTTCAAAAAATTTTCAAAATTTGATGACTACACTTTTGGGGTAAAGTATGTTGTTGAAGACAATGTGATACGAAATAAACTCACCGATACAGTTTCTACTACGAGCTTTGCCTATCAAACTTTCCAGGCGTACATGAAATCCTCAGAGAAGAATACAAATCACTGGGGCATGACCTATATACTTCGTGAGAATTATTATCCTTATGGAAAAAATATGGTCAAAGGAGACCGAAGCAACAGCGTAAACCTGACAGCCCAGTTCGTAAAAAATAAACATGAACAACTGCGATTGAATGCAACATACAGGGACTTGCAAATTTTGGACAGCAACGTTACTGCTCAAAAATCTGACAAAAGCCTGGTGGGGAGAGTAGAATATTTGGTAAATGAATGGAAGGGCCTTTTCAAGGGGAATGCTTATTATGAGGTTGGCTCCGGGCAGGAGCAGGAGAAGATTTATTCTTACTTGCAGGTGCCGGTAGGCACAGGGCAATACGCATGGATAGATCTGAACAAAGATGGCATTCAACAACTGAACGAATTTGTGCTCGCCCAGTTTGCTGATCAGGCTAATTTCATAAAAATTTATACCCCAACCAATAACTATATAAAGGCAAATTACAACACGTTTAATTATAGTTTTACCATTAATCCGCAGGCACTCATTAGCCTGCAGAAAAGTGCTGGCTTTCAGAACTTCATTGCGCGGATGAGCTTGCAGTCTTCGTTGCAATTGAGCCAAAAAGAGCAGGCATCCGGGTTTGTCCAGCTCAATCCGCTCAAAAAGACTTCGCTTACGGATACTTCTTTGATAACCCGCACTTCAATTTTGAGTAACACCTTTTCTTTCAATAAATCAAGCTC
This sequence comes from Puia sp., assembly GCA_035569795.1. Taxonomy (GTDB): domain Bacteria; phylum Bacteroidota; class Bacteroidia; order Chitinophagales; family Chitinophagaceae; genus Puia. The sequence goes on from DATMMJ010000085.1 coordinate 3,397, forward strand.
TAAATGGGGGTTTGATATCAATAATTCCCAGAACACCGGTAAAACTCTGTTGACTTATGGATACGAAAGCAGAGCGCTCAGAGAATGGACAATTCGTGGCCGCTTGAATTTATCAAAATCATTTATCCTT
>DATMMJ010000086.1:0-8083 GCA_035569795.1 Puia sp.
CTCGCAGGTAAAGATTATTATTCGTTCAAAAGAGATAGCGCCGGAGATATGCAAACGGTATCTTATTTTCAAGGGAATGCTTTTGCGCCTTTTGCTTCAGGGCGCTTTGGGGGCATGAGCTTTGGCTTCGACAATACTCTTGAAATGAAGGTGCGATCAAAAACGGATACAAGCGATGCCGGCATTAAGAAAGTAAAATTGCTTGACGCGTTTGGCTTTTCTGGAAGCTACAATTATCTAGCAGATTCAAACAGGCTATCGTACCTCTCGATCTATTTGCGCAGCACCTTGTTTGGGAAAATAAATATCAGCGCCACTTCAACCCTGGATCCTTACCGGAGAGATTCAACTGGACGGGATAAAAAGGACGCCTACGCCTGGCAGCAGGGAAAATTTGCATTAGGCACTATCACCCAGGGCAATATTAATATCTCTACCAGTTTTAAAAGCAAGCCAAAGGATCAGAAAGCTGAAGATGAAAAGAAAAAGCAACAGGAAAACCAGATCCCGCTAACATCAGAGGAACAGCAGGCGGAGATGAACTATATTGCTACGCACGCTGCGGAGTTTGCAGATTTTAATGTGGACTGGTCAATCAATTTATCCTTCTCCTTAAATTTCACCAGCTCTATCAAACCGGACTACTCCGGCTATCAGACAATTTTCCAATCGGGTCTCAACTGGAGCGGCGATTTTAATTTGACACCAAAATGGAAGCTTGGGATGAGCTCATTTTACGATGTGAAGTATGCGAAAATACAATCCCTTTCCCTGTCTATCTCTCGAGAAATGCATTGCTGGCAAATGTCGATCAATGTAATCCCCATAGGCATCACCCGCTCATTTAATATCACCATCAGCCCCAGGGCAGCCATCTTGCGGGATTTGAAAGTGAACAGGGCAAGATATTTTTATACCCAGTAAATATTGGACCGGTTACCGGGAGACAAGAGCTTTAGCAAGAAACAATTCAATGAGATGTATCGATCTACTTTATCTCCTCAGGTCGCGGTGTCTATTATTGCCAAAGACTTGGCTATTGGTTGGCTACATAATAATCTCTCATCAAGACAAATAATTTTTCTTTTAGCGACTGACTAGTGTCCGTTGGTAAAACTGGAACTGGTTCTAGAAAATGCATTGATAGCGGATATGGCAACAAGAAAAAGCCTTTGTCAGCAGGCATTGCTTTTTTGCTGTTAAAAATAATGGCTGGGATGATTGATTTTTTTGTATCACAAGCCAGTCTGAAAGCGCCGTCGTGAAAGGATTTGATTGGCTCACTGCTTTTGTTGCGCGTCCCTTCAGGATAAATGGACATATGCAGGCCCATTGCAAGCACATCCTTCATTTTATTGTAGCTTTCCCGACGGCTGGCATCATTTTTTCTATCTACCAGCACACTTCCTGTTTTGTAAATCAATCCGAACAAAGGGGTCTTGGCCATTTCAATTTTTGCTATTGTTTTATTGCCTCCCGGAATATAGGGACAGGAATCAGGGATATCTAAAAGAGCATTATGGTTACATACCACAATATAAGTTTCGCCGGGTGAGAAATTTTTTTTGCCTTTGACAGTCACTGGGCAACCCACAGAGGTAAGAAAAACATCCATCCAGATCCTGGCTAACCTGATAAAGACAAATGTTTTTTTCGGATCATTGCGAAAATAGCAGAACAAAAAGAAAGGTACTAGAAAGATCAGCATAGTAATGACAAAGGCCAGGAGTGCCCACGACGCCCAAATCCGCCCGAATATTTCTTTAAATATTTTCATATTTGCCAATTAATAGGACTGGCCTCTTTACCAGACAGGTAAGCATTTGTTTTTGAGAAGTGTTTACAGCCAAAAAATCCCCTGTCAGCAGAAAGAGGAGAGGGGTGTGCGGCTTTCAGGATCAAATGGTTTTTATTATTAATCAGCGATTCTTTTGCTTGCGCAAACTTTCCCCAGAGCAAAAACACCACACTGGTCTTATTTTCCGAGATTTTTTTTATCACTGCATCCGTGAACTCTGCCCATCCGATTTTAGCATGGCTCATTGGCTCATTAGCCCTTACTGTCAGCGATGCATTGAGTAACAGCACCCCTTGCTGCGCCCAACGGGTCAGATTACCTTTCTTTGGAATGACCATCCCTACGTCTTCATGTAGCTCCTGGAAAATATTTACCAAAGATGGGGGTAGTTGCAGCACTTCATCAGGCACTGAAAAACTGAGCCCGTGCGCCTGACCTGGGCCATGATATGGATCTTGACCAAGCAGCACTACTTTTACATTATCAAAAGGGGTGGTATTAAATGCATTGAAGATAAGCGGGCCCGGGGGATAAATAGTCTGTCCAGCTGCTTTTTGTTGTTTCAGGGCAGTGATGATCTGTAAAAAATAAGGCTTCGAAAATTCATCTTTCAGTACTTGTTTCCAGCTTGCTTCAATTTTTACATCCATGATTTGAATCTGAGCTATTGCTCAAAGGGCAAAGTAAATAAACTTTAGAATAGAAAAGTCTTGTCTTTTTTTTGGTTTGTGTGATGGCTCATAAAACAATTATCTATATATCGGCCCTTGGAAACGAGGCTGGATAGTAGCAATGTGCCTCTATAAAAAAATAAAGCAACTGAAGAGTCATGCTTCTTCTTTTACCGAGGTCTTATTATACTCGTCTATCAATTTTCTCTGCAGGTCAAAAGGCAACGGAACATACTCATAAAATTCCATGCGGAACTTTGCACGGCCTTGCGTAATGGAGCGAAGCGATGAGGAATAATCGCTCATTTCCGACAGTGGTACTTTGGCAACAATCTTTGTGAAATGGCCTTCGGTATCCATGCCTTCCATAATGGCGCGACGAGTTTGAAGGTCGCCGATGATACCACCAGTCAGGTCATCCGGGCACAGCACGGTAACCGTGTAAACAGGTTCTAATATCTGCGGGTCCGCCTGCTGGAAAGCTTGCTTAAAAGCCATGAGGCCGGCAATTTTAAAAGAAATATCATTGGAGTCGACTGCATGCATCTTGCCATCGTATACGCTCACCCGCACGTCGCGTACATAAGAGCCCGTTAGCGGACCTGTCTGCATTTTTTCCATCACTCCTTTTAATATGGAAGGCAGAAACCGTTGGTCGATTGCTCCGCCGACAATACAATTCAAAAAAACTAGTTTTCCTCCCCAGTCTAATTTATGTTCATCCCGGCCGCGAACAGAAAAACCCTTGGGGTCGGGCATTCCTTCATACCAGGGCTCCACCTGCATATACACTTCGCCAAATTGACCTGCGCCACCGGATTGCTTTTTATGGCGATAACTTGATTGCACTGACTTGCGGATAGTTTCACGGTAAGGGATACGCGTTTTTGTAAATTTCACTGCAAGGTTTTTTGATATATGCTCTAATTTCCATTTGATGACCGAAAGGTGCAGCTCTCCCTGGCAGTGAATGATGGTTTGCTTTAGTTCCTGTGAGACTTCCACGATTACGGTCGGGTCTTCCTCTTGTACCTGGTGCAAAGCGATGGATAATTTTTCTTCATCGCCTTTTTGAGCGGGTTCAATGGCAACGCTCATCAGTGGAGAGGGAAATTCTATTTCGGGGAGCTCATAATTTTTATTACGGGCATGGAGTGTGTTGTTGACATGGGTATGTTTTAATTTGATTGTTGCGCCGAGATCACCAGCATATAACTCATTTACAGCGCTGCGCTTGCCACCCTCCACCACAAATAACTGATTGAGCTTTTCCGTAACCCCATTAGATTCATTCACCAATTCCATTCCTGATTTTATGGTACCGGAATACACCTTGAAGAAAGACATATCTCCAATGTGGGCTTCCGAAATCGTTTTGTAAATAAAAATACACACAGGGCCATTTGCATCGCAAGGCAGCAGGTCTCCTGCTTTGGTTTTTTGAGGAGGCATTTCATTGGCGCTCGGACAGACATTATCTATAAAGCCCATCAGCCTTCCGCTCCCCATGTTTTTTTTCGCAGCGACGCAAAACACCGGAAACAAATCGTGATTGATCATTGCTTTTTTCAGCCCCACTTTCATTTCATCCTCGTCAAGTTCTCCTTTGTCAAAATATTTTTCCATAAGGCCTTCATCATTTTCTGCGATGGCTTCAATCAATTCTTTATGCAGGCGGTCGGCTTTTTGCTGCTCCTCCTCAGGTATCGGCAATTTCTCCGGCTTACCGCCTTGAGGCGGGAATTTGTACACAGTCATGCGCAGCACGTCAATAATGGAATTAAATTCCAATCCCTGATTCAATGGATATTGCACCACTACCACATTGCGACCAAAATGATCTTTTGCCTGGGAGAGCGTTTTGTCAAAATCTGCTTTGTCAAGATCTAATTTGTTCACCGCAAAAATCATGGGCGTCTTAAATTTCTCGGTATATTCCCAAATAATGTCTGCGCCCACTTCCACGCCAAAATTTGCATTGAGCAACATAACACCCGTATCGGCGATCCTAAGTGACGATACCACTTCGCCCGAGAAATCGTCATAGCCCGGCGTGTCAACAATATTTATTTTATAGCCGCGCCATTGAGTGTGCAGCAATTTGGAGAAGATGGAATTACCACGCTGCTGTTCCAGTTCGTAGAAATCGCTGACCGTATTTCTCTCTTCCACTGCGCCGCGTCGCGTGATGAGGCCTGCTTCAAAAAGCATGCATTCCGACAGCGTTGTTTTGCCGGATCCCGCATGGCCGAGAAGCACAATGTTTTTTACGTGAGATGTATCGAAGTTTGGCATGACAAGCAAATTTGTGATTAAGTTAAGTAATGAACTTGTAATGAAAAAATGATTTTCGACATTTGCGATTGCAAGGGGTTCTAAAATACTTACGGATGTCCCTTAATTTGGTAATGATTATTTGCTTTTACCTATCGCTGTGCAAACCTTATTTCTAAAAAAAATTAAGGATTTTGAATAAATGTTTAATGGATCTGGGGCGATATTTTTTTCGTACGGTGCGGCATTGCATTGATTTTTTGCCTTATCTCCCCACTTTCATATTTAGATTTCACAAATCCAATGATTTCCTGCGGCGTATAAGCATTCCTGTTACCTTCGCCAACGGAGGTGTTGTATGCAGACTGACGTAAATTAGTTGCATTCGCTTCCATAGTATTTTGGAGCGTATCGTGGATTGCGCCCGGATTGTAACTGTTGGTCACGCCATTAATAAATGCAGCTGGCAACTGCCCTGTTGTGTAAAAAATATTGTTTTGACGGTTCACATCATTAAGCACATTTTTAGGATCTACCACCAGTACCAGATAATAATATCCGTTAAGGTTGTTGGGGACAAAATAGTTCCTGTAAATTTCAGGCGTCCCAAATGCAACCTCGCCAAAGTTGGTGCCTGCGGGGATGGCAATATTGAAAATGCAGGCATCATTATTGGCGCATGATGCAGTATTAGCAGGTATGGTTGTATTAAACTCATCATGGAATATAATCCCGTAGTCGTTTGCATTAAAAGCATTGTAATAAATATAATAGTAGCTCCAGTCGCTGGAAGGATCTACTGCAGTCTGCCCTATATTGTAAATATTCAGCCACATTTTCCGCGCCGTTGGATCATTGGTAGGGTCATCCGTTGCATTGCCATAAGTAGAAGCATCAGAAAAAACCCAGGCCGCAATATCAACCAAGGATGTAGTCGTAGTGGTGGGCGGGGTAACATTATTTTTGGAGCTGGAGGTTGCCATATAGTATACATTACCCCCTGAGATATATTGGTTCACCAACGTGTTGTAATCAATCCAGTAATAACCGGCTTCGCCCCATCCTGTTCCCCATGAATTTGCGACATGAAAGGCTCCGGCAGCTCCCTGGTTATCGTCGTATCCTACAATACACTGCGCATGTAGACCAAGAGCCCCGGTAGCTGAAGATATCACTCCACCTGAGTATGATTCAAATTCATTGCTTACCTGAATACCCATCAAAACTGGATTGTTAGCCGCCAGTTGCTCTTTAATTCCCTGCACGCTGGAAGTTATTGTCCTATAATAAACAATTTTATGATTGGCTGCCTGCGCATTCCATGAAGCCTGAACCTGGGACTGGGAACAGTCTGTAATGTTCGGATCCCATGGCACAACTTCCATCGTGGCTACTCCACTATTGATCAGCACATCCAACGCGTATGTTATTTGTGTACCGCTTTTGCAGTCAGTGCTTCCTTTTAAATTATCAGCAATGGATACAAAAAGATCTTTAGCGCTCATTTCATATGTCGCTGAGCCAAGATTAGATTGACTATAGTTGTTAGCGATGGCTTCGGAGATTGTTTTCGCATAATACCCTGTTGACCAACCCACGCAAGTCGCAGTTTGCCCCTGATCTCCAATCGGCGGCCCAAAGGGAGTTAAATCCACTTTAGAAGGCAGTGGGGCAGATGCCCCGGCAAGGCCGGCAATATTTACTGCCTGAGGGACCTTGGCAGGGTTATCAGTGCCTGTCCACCCTGTGCCATGTTTGACAGTAGTGGTTGTAGTCGTGCTAGATTGGCTTTTTTTGCAGCTATAAAAAAATGAACCACAGAGGAACAGAATTGCTGATGTAATGAATAGCTTTTTCATAATAGTATTTTTTTTAATTAAGCCAATTTGATTTTTTTTAGTTGGAAGTATATAACCAGCTTTTTGATTCGTCCGCATCTCGAAATAACGGAACAAAACTTCAACCAAAAGTGCAACTCTGTGATACTCAATTTATAGAAGAGAGATTAAAAATTCAAGTGCTTGATAATTGAGCAAAAGATCATTTCCATTTTTATGCCCTTGGACCCGGCTAAACGGTTGTATTTCTATTACTAAATATAAGGGTTTTTCACACAGTACCGAGTATAAATGCAAGTAACTTCTCTTTCTTCGGGCTTTACTTCGGCAGCCCATGGCTCGATTGTATATATCCTTTTTAGGGGAGTGTCTCGCAATTTCTTTACTTCTCTCTCTTAGAGAGAACTGACGCCATATTTTTCTTGGTGATTTTAACCGCAGTACCCTTCAAGCCTTTTGCATATCTATCAAATAATTGATTGCCGGATATATCTTTCGGGCCAGGTCTGGGGTTCGGACACAAAATAACTGTAATCACCAGACCCAAGCATGCCTACAGGTTTTCTCAACCACAAATTGATGAAATGGCTATAGCTGTCTTTAAGTATTTTCTTAATTTACACAAATGAATTTCTTCAAATTTTTTTTTCATAAAAAGCAAAGCTTTAAGCAAGGCCCGCAAAAGCTGACTTTTAAGGAGCGCCTTACAGCCCTTCGTAACCTCCCTGCGTTTTTCAGGATCGTGTGGGAAGCAAGCCCCCGGATGACAATCATTAATGCTGTATTGCGCATTGCACGTGCTGCAACGCCGCTTGCTATCCTGTATACCGGAAAATTAATTATTGATCAAATTGTTTTCCTTGCCCGTAGCCATCATAGCCAGTCACAGCATCATTTATGGATTTTGGTAGGAGCTGAATTTGGCCTTGCTATTTTATCAGACGGCTTGAGCCGCGCGATCAATCTGCTGGATAGTTTGTTAGGCGATCTTTTTTCAAACTATACCTCCGTCAAGATTATGCAGCATGCATCGACGCTAGATCTGGATCAATTTGAAGACTCTGTCTTTTATGATAAGCTCGAGCGGGCAAGACAACAGACAATAGGGCGCACCATACTCTTGTCACAGGTATTAAGTCAAATGCAGGATCTGATTACGATGGGATTTCTGGCAGCAGGATTAATGGCTTTTAATCCCTGGCTGATATTGTTGTTGCTTGTTGCTATTGTCCCTGCTTTCTTAGGAGAATCTTATTTTAACGACAAGAGCTATGCGCTTACCCGGAGTCAAACTCCTGAGCGCAGGGAGCTCGATTATTTACGTTACCTCGGAGCCAGCGATGAATCGGCCAAAGAAGTAAAAATATTCGGGCTTTCTGATTTTCTGATCAGCCGCTTCCGCCAATTATCGGGTCAGTTCTATGCGGATAACAGAACGCTGGCCACCTTGAGGTCAGTGTGGGGGACCTTCTTTGCGCTCCTGGGAAGCATGGGATATTACG
>DATMMJ010000087.1:0-6265 GCA_035569795.1 Puia sp.
AAATATTCGTTGGGACTGCATTGATGCCATTATCAATATTGTGATGAGGGCCGGGGCAGTGTGTCCAAGAAAACAAATGCCAACAGAAGCCCCGAGAAAAATAAACCAAATATATTTTTGTGTTGAAAAAGCTTTATAGCACAAAATAATATTGATATAAAAAATAAATTGAGTGAAGCACACAGGATATAGCCATGGAGAATACGTGGCAGCACCCCAGCCAAGCATATTGCCCGTCGCAAAAAATAAAAAACTAATCGATGAAGCCAGAGCCATCTCCAAACCAAAAAGTGATAAAACCATCCCAAAAAATGCAACCGGGCCTAATAAATTCAGGTAAGCACCTGAGCGCACAGCAACAATATTAGGGGGTAGCGACGTCAATTTTACAATCAGCGTTTCCACAGAAAACACCAAGGGATTATACCATAAATATTCGCCTTTGTAATTTGGGTCTTTGCCAAATTGTCCGTCCAGTGAGGTTCTTACAAACGCAATGTCTCTGTCAAAATCAGGGTCTGCGGCCCAGTGTAGGTCACAGGTGGTTTTATAGCATTGAAAGCAAGCCAATGAAAGCATAATGAGAAATGCAATCAGGTACAATCCTTTACTTTCTTTTTTATGCTGCGGTAATGCTGTCACACAAAGGGTTTATCATTTGCTAAACCAGTTGAAGACTTCACTGCGAAATGATTTTCTAAGAGTGAGCTAGGAGCCATATTAATAACAATCGCTTTAGGTTCATATAAAAAATTATTCAATCGGGTTTCATAGTCCGCAGGTGTCCTAAAGTCCCATTATCAATCATTAAAAGCACATCTTTAACTTAAAGATGCCCAGTAACCCTCGATACTCTGAAGTATTACATTTTCAAGTCAAATAATGTGTAAAGATTATTTTTATAAATGGGTTGCCCGAGGACTTGCTGGAGGCCGTTGGATTTTTCGATTTCTACATTTGACAATAAAACAAAACTCACATGATATGCATCAAATAAACCTTTTGCTGAAAGCGGCTGTCCAGTTTTTAGGAACAAAATCATATTGTTCCTATCCGTTTCCCGGCTGCCAAAATCAACATAGGGATTTGAATAACTGATCCCGATGGAAACCATTTTTCTTCCTGTAGGCATTACGGGAAAAAGTGATGGATCCCCCGCCTCACAGAGAATGACTTTATCGGAAGGGATGTTTTGAACGATAAAATGGTATGCATCAATTCTGTCCTTCTCCTTTTCTTTTATAAGTATTTGTTCACGATAATATACAAAGTCAAAGCGGTTTATATATGATGGAAGGTTAATTGCGGCATATAGGAGTACTGCAAGTATTAAGACCTCATTTGTATATTTCCCATTGGCAAAAATTTTGATCTTACGATGGAAGAAATTATCTATCCAACTATACAATACTCGAATCAGGAACAAAAACCCAAACCCAAAGAAAACCGATTGCAATGCCTTTAGGTAATAGAAATAATGAAATGAAGGCACAGTACCAGGCAAATGAATATTAAAATGCCTGTCGGCGGAAGCCACGATTGTTGAATAAATAAACATGATTACCGCGATAAACAACCAATTCAATATTATTTTGCGGAGCAAAGCCTGACGAAAGTTCCTGTAAAACCAAATGAAGCCAATAACAGCAATGATAAAAGAAACGGAAAAATTTACTTTGATCATATCGGCAATGTTGTGCCAGATAAAAATTGTATCCACATATTCAAACGGAAACCTATTTTTAAATTGTAAATGATATTTGCCGATGATAAAATATAAAAGAGGAAAGCTGGCAATAACAAAGAATAAAAACGTTACAACTCCCTGCATCAGGTATTTTTTGAGCAAGGCATATGTTTTTTCTTTTAACGACTGAAAAATGCGTTGCGACTGTATCGAGGCCATTATTAATATCATGATGAGCGCGGGCGCAGTATGTCCAAGAAAATTTATCCCGATGGACGCACCCAGAAGGATAAACCAGAAATATTTTTGTGCAGAAAATGCCTTATAGCACAGGATAATATTAAGGTAAAAAAGAAATTGATTAAAACAAACCGGATAAAGCCATGGGGAATACGTGGCAGCGTCAAAACCCGGAATATTGCCCGATGCCAAAAACAAAAAAGAAAGCGAAGAGGCCAAAGCTATTTTAAAATCGAAAAGAACAGATAACATGATGAAGAACGCTAAGGGAGCAAGCAAGTTCAAATAGGTTCCTGACTGCATGACCACCTCATTTATTGGCAACCCCGAAATTTTTGCGATGAGTGCTTCGATCGAAACCAATAGTGGGTTATACCACAAATAAGCTCCCGAAATATTAGGGTCTTTGCCGAAATGCCCCTCTAATATACCCTGTATATATGCCATATCCCGGTAAAAATCGGCATCTAAAGACCAATGCAGGTCATGAGTCGTTTTGTAACATTGGATAAATGCGACTGACAGCATAATCAAAAACGCTATCAAAAAAAGGATTTTATTCTCCTTTCCTTGTGGGGGCAATATGGTCATATTTAGGGGTTAATTCTCTTACATTACTAGGTACGAGGCTTCAAATTCAAATGAATGTACAAAAAAAACAACAAGGTTCTAAATTATTGAAATTAAAGTAGCGTCAACATTAAAAGTTAGCAGGCGAGTACGAGGGGCTGACAGCGTGCAAAAAATTAAAAATATATTATTTGCGCACTTTTAGCGAGATTTTTTTATGAACTAAAGAGATTACCAATAGTTTTCAATCAACAGACATATTGTTTTCATTTAGCTCTCCAGTTCTTTCTAGCTACAGAATCAAGCGAATATTTCCCGCCTCCCCAATAAATAATTATCAACGCCATCATGCATATAGACACTGTGATTGTTCCGTCCACATCCCAATTCTTTCCAATGTTTGCCGTCACCGTTGCAATGAACATGGTAAATGCTATCAAGGAAGCCCCAACCCTGGTGAACATTCCTATAAGTACAAGCAAACCTCCAAAAAATTCTGCCCCTTTTGCTAAATAAGCCATCAAAAGTGGAAAAGGGAAATGCAATCCTTTGCCAAACCATTGGGTAAAAAATGCCCTATCCTCTTCAGAGTATATCAATTTAAAAAAGAACCGTCCATTTTTTATCATAATATATCCCAACCAGATACGGGTTATGAGGATGACTATATCCCGGGCGCTATATTTGTCAGGTGAATTTATGGCCATGATAGCATAGATTATTTATCAAATCCATCTTGTGGATTGACTCATTGCCAGATCAATCGAAATTAGCGATTTTATTGGCAAGGTTTATTTCAAACAAAGGTTCATATCACGTCTTGGGGGGGTTGCACATTAAAGCATTTCGGCATTATCTCATTTAAAAAAAGCATGGTGTGGGCCGCCGGGCCTGAGCTACTGTTGAACATCGATATCAGCAAAAAAATATACCTTGCAAACTCAGGGGGAAGTTTTATTTTTCCAATAGCTGGCAAAACTTAGGTTAATGCGGACCAATGCGCAGTATTCATCAGGTGGGCCTCAAAAAAAACAATCTTGTTTAAAATTTCAACTGGCATGGAATTCTTTTTTGAATTGCGGCCATTCATTTTCATTTAATACTTAAACAGGTAAACATGTATTTCGATAAGTATAAGTTTAGAAAAGAAGTGATCGGTCGTTTGAAAAAATCAAGAGGGCATTTTGCTGATATCAGCGATATTGTGAATGATTTTATTGACAAGGATATGGAAATTAAAAAAGAAGTGGAGAGAGAACTTGTCCATCTTGTAAGGAACATGAATGTGCTTGATATAGAGGAGCGGGATCCTGATTCCGGAAATAAGAATGATGACTGGTTGGAGATTTTTAAGAAAAACAAGGTAAATGCGGGAGGTGAAATCAAAGGGCTATATGCTTCGTTAACCAAAGATTATTTTGCGGATGTCCGTCAAAAAAGGATTTATTATTTAGGCCTAGCCATAATTGTAATCGTATTGCTTATTTGGGCAAAAGAAAAGCTATTGGCCCACCCTTCTTGATCCGGACCAGATTTTCCCCATTGTATCATTTCAAGTTCTTTGGAAATGGATAGTGCTTCTCTTTGCATTCTCACGCTGAGATATCAGCCGTCCAAGACGTTTAAAACGGAAGTAAGTAGTGCCTCTTCGGTGTCTCTTGCGTCTATTTTTTTAAACCGAGCGACTACCCTTAAATCAAAATCTATTACGATCATATCAATTAACCCGTTCATCCCAATATTTTGCTGGATATATTTTTATTTGAAATTTGCACAGCAGGTTCTAAATAATAATTTAACTTACAGAGGCTTTTTATCCAGTGCATTCCAAACTTTATTGTTCGTCTCTTATTTATTTTCATAAAAACAATTCATCATGGCAACCATTAATTTAACAATCAATGAAAAGCCCTACACAGTGGATGTGGACCCGCAAATGCCGCTATTGTGGGTTCTGCGCGATGTGGTGGGATTAAAGGGAACTAAGTTTGGTTGCGGCATGTCGCTTTGCGGCGCGTGCACAGTTCATTTTGATGGTGTGGCAATGCGGTCGTGTACCCTAGCTGTTTCAGCAGCCGCCAGTGCAAAAAATATCACTACCATCGAAGGCATTTCTGAGAACATTGACCACGCTGTGCAGAAAGCCTGGATTGAGCTGCAGGTGCCCCAATGTGGTTACTGCCAATCGGGGCAGATTATGTCGGCCGTTTCTTTGCTGAAAACAAATCCAAAACCAACGGACGCAGATATTGATGCGGCTATGATGGGCAATCTTTGCCGCTGTGGCACGTACACGCGCATCCGCAAAGCCATTCACCGTGCATCAGAGATGGTGGGATGAGGTTGTGAATGGTCTATGGGCACACCCTATTCACCATTCAATTCACTTGTTCATTAATTTTTAAATCACGCGCTATGTCAGAATTATTGATATCTGAATTATTAAAGAAAAATCGTCATACTGGGATCGACCGCCGCAATTTTTTGAAGCTTTCAAGCCTCAGCGGTGTTGCATTTGTGCTTGGATTTTCATCCAAACCCGGCAATAGCAAATTGGTTGCTGTAGGAAATATCGGAGAAGCATTCAAACTCACGCCATATATATTTATTGAAAAAACAGGGAAGATAACCATAATGAACCCCAAACCGGATATGGGGCAGGGAACTTTTCAATCTGTTCCTGCCCTGATTGCGGAAGAACTGGAGGTATCCCTGGATGCGGTAACCATTTTGCAAACAGGCGGACAAAAAGAATATGGCAGGCAGGTCTCTGGCGGCAGCACTTCCGTGCGGTTAAACTATTTTTCTTTGCGAAAAGTGGGCGCGTCTGCAAAAGAAATGTTGCTGACTGCAGCAGCCGCACAATGGAAAGTCCCTTTAGGGGAATGTTACGCGGAATATGCGAAAATCTTTCATAAACCTTCAGGCAAAAATATTGGGTATGGCGATTTGGTAGAAGCTGCTTCCAAATTGGAGGTGCCCCAGGATCCCAAATTAAAAGACGCGAAAGATTTTAAGATACTTGGCAAGAATTATCCCCGGCCAGATGTGCCATTAAAGGTTTCCGGAAGAGCCGTATATGGCATTGATGTGGAGGTGCCGGGAATGGTGTATGCCTCCGTGCAACATAGCCCCATCTTTGGCGCCACGATCGTCAGCTATGATGATAGCCAGTCGTTGAAAATAAAAGGCGTTCAAAAAACGGTGCAGATACAGCGAAGCCTGGGCAAGAATAAATATGACGCAGTCGCCGTAATTGCCGATAATTACTGGGCTGCGTATCAGGGTAGATTAGCATTAAAAATAAAGTGGGACAATAAGGGATTTGATAATTTCAATTCAAAAGAATACGAGCAAAGTTTAAGAGACATGTCAAAAAAAGAAGGGGCTATAGTGCACAACGACGGCGACTTTGAAAAATCTTTTGCAGATGCTCCCGTCAAGCTCGAAGCGTTTTATGAAACGCCCATTGTTTCGCATTCTCCGATGGAGCCGATGAATTGTGTGGTGCAATGGAACAGCGCAGATACAGTTGAAGTGTGGGCATCAGCACAAGGGCCGGATCTGGTGAAAGGAGAATTATCGCATACATTGGGGTTATCGCGGGATAATATCACCGTGCATATTCTTTTTAACGGTGGAGGTTTTGGAAGAAGATTGTATCCTGATTTTGCAACAGAAGCTGCCAACATTTCAAAAGCGGTAGGCAAGCCCGTTAAATTAATCTGGACAAGAGAAGATGATACGCAACTTGGTCCGTTCAGGCCA
>DATMMJ010000088.1:0-5627 GCA_035569795.1 Puia sp.
GAGATCGCAGCAATCACAAATAAGCATATTACCCGAGCATTGCAATTCAAATGATGCATTTTTCCCGTTATAGCGCAAACTAAAATTATGTATAATCAGGCCGATTTATTTTTTTCCTGCAAATGCATTAAAATTTTTAGACCCCTTGGCTGTATATGGCTCGCCAACTCTGCTGCGCCCCAAAATGCCCATTTCCTACCGCTTATCAAAAGCCCAAAGGCGGGGGCCAAATACCTGGTTGGCTTTTATTGTTAATACAGTTAACGGATACGGCTATCTGATTGCTGAACCCGTAAAAACATGTAATAATTGGCGGTAACCTGAATTTAAAAATAAGCTCCCAAATTCTCATCCAGTGCACTCTGCGGCCATGATTTCGATAAACTTCATTTTCATTAATACTACTAATTATTCGAATTAATGGCCCTTGCCGAGATTGTCAGAAGGCGCCTGAAGTTTAGGTAATCTGCATTACTGCATTTTATTAAATCTCAAATGCATGATCCTGCCTGAGTTTACTTCGAACCCGGTAATTTGGTTTTTGCTGTCCCTTGTTATCATCATATGATTGATCCACCAGTTATCGTTTACAAGATGATCCCCATTTATCAAAGTCAACTTTGCATCGTTGTATTTTGCATTTGTCAGCATCAGATGATGATCATTCAAAACGATGCCATATTTACAATCCAGTTCAGGGCAATAATAAGTGCCAGTATAGGCACTTAGTAGCTCATCCGTTTGCGTGGTATCTTTTATATACTTTTTGAGGTGATAAAACTCAGAGGGCGTGAATACATCAACAAAGGTATCTTTTGCTTTTATGCCAAACACAAATTTTACGTCCGGTGCGTTTGAAATAGAGAAACTGTCTTTGGATCCTTGAATCAAAAAATTGCTTTCATCATAGATGTGATAGTATAATTTCCCCTTATTGATGTCAAAACTGAACGGCAAGCCCTCATCACAGATATAATAGCCCTGGAATTTCTTCATTGCTAAAGTGTCCTTTAATATGGCCATTGAGCTGTCGCTCTTTTTTTTATTATCTTCATTTTTTTTCGCAGTACCATCTTTAATAAATAGATCAGCCATTGCATGGGCTTTTGCTCCCGTATTGAAATCTCCAAGATTGCTGAAAACGATAAAGCCCATCTTAATATCGGGGAAAACACTAACGTAAGTCCTGTACCCAGCGTCAGCACCACCGTGAGAGTATTGTCTCCTTCCCTTGTAAGTATCCACTGCAATACCGCAAGCGTAAGACAATTCTTTACCGCTGTTCAGTTTGCCTTTCTTTGTTAGCGTATCAACATCTGCCTGATCTCCAATTTTGTGTTCATAAAAATTCATCACCCATTTGCTCATATCATTAATATTTGTAAAAAGACTCGTTGCCCCGGCATTAGAATAACTCAAAATACTGTTCGTAAAATGGTTGCTGTCTGTAGCGTCATAAGAATAAGAACGGTTCTTTACAATCTCTGTATAATCATCGTGAAAATGGGTACTGTACATTCCTAGTGGCCTAAAGATTGCAGAGTCTGTAAATTTCCGCAGCGTTTGGCCGCTTACTTTTTTTACTATCTCTGCCAGCATCGTAAACCCGCTGTTTGAATAACTGTATTTTTCGCCCGGCTTAAAATTAAGCGCCTGCTGCCGGGATAGGATTTTTATAATATGGTCTTGGGTAATGACATCATCCAGTCTGGTGCCTGATATTGCAAGCAGTTGCCATTGGTCTCTGATGCCACTGGTATGGTTCAGCAGGTTGCGGATGGTAATCTTTTCTTTCAGGTCTGGAAACCAGGAAAGGTATTTGTGAATGTCATCATCAAGTCGCAATTTACCCTGCCTTGCCAGTAAAATGATGGACCAAGACGTGAATTGTTTGGAAACAGATGCCATATGAAAAATCGTTTCCGGTCTGTTGGGTATGGCATATTCAAGGTTGGCCATTCCATAACCCTTGGAATAAATAAGTGTATCGTTCATCACAATGCCGATCGTGCAACCAGGGCTCGAATCCGTGTTCCATTTTGTAAATAAGTTGTCAATTTTTTTTATAGTTGAATCAGGCAATGACTGCGAAAATACTTTTGTTGAAAGCGTAATTATAATAATGATAAGAGACGTTTTTTCTATCAGTCGCATTGCAGCAAATTGTTTTAGTTGTTCAAATGATCCCCAAATAGCAGGGCCACAGTATTAAGTCCTAAAAAATAAAACAATTTAGTCTTTAAACTTAGAAAAATTAAGATTATTATTTCTGATTTTCGAGGGCCCCTAAGTACTGTGAGGAATGGTACTGACATTGCCTAAATTAAAAAAGACTTTAGACAAAGCCGTTCGATCGGTAAGTTTCATTATTATCTGCAACTGGAAAACATGCTGGGATGAGGGAACAACTGTTGTCCTTACTACTACCTCTATTTTATTATCCCGCCAAAACGAGATTTGCTTTCTCTTTTGCTATACCAATTTTTGCAATAGCTCCAGAATTAAATCTAATAAAATCTGCTTCAATCCCATCAGAGAAAATGAGTCCATAATTTGTCATAAATGATTCAACCACAAGTTTGGTTTGAGCGGCTAAAAGTCCAGCAGCTATATCTGTCTGAGATTTTTTGCTGGCAAAAGGTTCTCTTATTGCAAACATCAATTGGTTGTCCTTAAGTTTTGCATACTTCTTTTTAGAATTATCTTTTTCGATGTATTTGTGAATACCAAAACTCATATTGAAAACGGAACTCAGCCAGCCGGTTGAGCCTGCCTGAGTAGAAACGATAATGCCAGAAGATGAATGTTCTTCTGTCTTATCATTAAAGGTGATTTTGTATCTCGCTGAAATGTGAGAAGAAGCCCCGATAAACAAATCATTAAAAGCGAGCAACCTTTGCCCGTCATTGAGTTGCGCTTCTGCAAAAGATGCACGTTTGGAATTATAGTTGCCTGAAATCACCCTTTCAATTGCTGAGATAAAATTGTCTGCTTTAAAAGGCAGTAGCACCCCGTCAAATCTTGCCGGGTCAGGATTTATAGCAACTATAGGTATTTGTTTTACATATTTAGCAGCATTTGCTACGAGGCCATCTTGACCAACAGTTACTACAACATGGTTATCATTAAAAATGAAAGAAGGCAAAAAACTACGCTCAACAATTTTATTCTTAATCACCCTTGAAAGGTTGCGCTGCACAAGCGAAAGGGAGCTATGAAATACTTCATGCTCCTCCTCATAATCATCGAAATCACCGCCTGATCGTTCAATATAAAACTTTGCCTGTGCTTTGGTATTGAACCTTTCAATCAATGTTTCAAGCCTAGTTTTGTTCTTGACAATGATTGCGTATTCAATGCTCATTTTTTGTCTTTCTTATCATTCAGAAGTGTTTCCAGCAATTCAGGGCTAATGTTTAAAGTCCCTATTTTTTCCGCATTGGCAGCAAGCTCTCTAAAAGCAAGCGAAATATTAAGTCTTGGATCAGCATTATTGTTTAATGCGGTCAGTATTTTCCAGTCAAGTTCTTTGTAAGGTTTTAATGTTGTTTCTAAGACATAGCCCTGTGTCTCGGCCTCTTTTCTTTCGTTCGCTGTTTTTTGTTCAATCAACAGTTTCCTTTCGTTTTCAATCGAAATATCAGCCTGCACCTTCATCTCTCTGAGCTTCCTGTCATTCTCGGCCTTTTGAATCTGGCTTTCACCTTGTTTTTCGGAAATCTGTTTATTCTTTTCTTCCACTGCAATTTCTGTATTCAACTCACTCTCCTTAATTTTTCTTTCCTGTTCCACTGCAAAATTCCTGCGCTCATAAATTGCTTGGTCAGCTTCCTGTTGAAGCTTTTCTCTTGTTTCTGTTTCTAAAGCCCTTGCCATTTCAGGTGTTGCTTTAATAGCCAGAATGTTTATGCTTAAAATTTCGATGCCAAGCAATTTTATCGCCTGAGAGTTTATAAGCCCCTCAGTAATTTTTGTTTCAATAGTTTTTGCTGAACGGATTGCTTCTTTCAATCCCAATTGATGAATAAAGGAAGAGGTTGCAGTTTGAGACTCATTTACAATTGTCTGATTAAGTTTTTCCGTGTCATCCTTTTTATAAACTCCATTCCCATTAACAGTAAAATCCAGTACGTCTGCTAATTGTCGGGGATTGCCAATTTTATAAGTAATTTGGCCCTGAATTGAAACGGTTTGGTAGTCTTTTGTTGTCTCGCTAAAGATGAATGGCAGATTATTGCTGCCTATGGGAACGGCAGAAATAGATGTGGATGGAGCATAATAAAAGAACGACAAGCCTCGACCTTCTTTAGCGACCTGCCCGTTTTTAAACTTAATGACATAGGTCATTGAATCGAACTTGATGAACTTAATGCCGAACATTTTAAGGGTTTTGGTTTAATAATCAAATATAATGTTGTTGCTGTATCCGAGTATCAGTTAATTGAGAATAAATATATCCTCCTTTCATTCGCCCAAACCTAACAGTCGAAAAAAATGACTGACAACTATAGCTTCAGGGATCAGGCTAAATAATATCACCCCTGCCGCAAATAATCATTCAAAATAGATTTACTTTTATAACCACCGATTGCGTGCCACAACACTTAATAGATTACATCATTTCTTATGGCAATACGCGTAGCTATCAATCACAAGACCACCTACCATTATGACAGACCGGTTTCTTTGTCGCCCCATCTGTTCCGACTGAGGCCAGCTGTGCATTCCCGCACGCCCATTGAAGCCTATTCGCTCAGCATCACTCCCAAAGACCATTTCATTAACTGGCAGCAGGACCCATTTGGCAACTGGCAGGCCCGTGTCGTGTTCTCTGAAAAGACAACCGAGCTTTGTGTGGAAGTGGAAGTGATCGCCAATATGGTCGTCATAAACCCCTTTGATTTTTTTGTGGAAGAATATGCAGAGAAATTTCCTTTCCGGTACAGCGATTTGCTTTCTAATGAGCTCATACCTTATTTGGAGATAAAAGAAAATGGTCCACGGCTGATGCATTGGCTTACCGGGGTGGAGAGAAAAGAAAAGATCAACATCAACGATTTTTTGGTCTACCTGAACCATAAGTTGAATAAGGATATTGCCTATAGCATACGCATGGAGCCGGGTGTGCAGACCTGCGAAGAATCTTTAGAAAAGTCATTGGGGTCCTGCCGTGATTCAGCATGGCTGCTGGTACAGATTCTCCGCCACCTTGGACTAGCTGCACGATTTGTCTCAGGCTATCTTGTACAGCTGACAGCAGATGTTAAATCCCTCGATGGTCCTTCCGGCCCGGAGAATGATTTCACAGATCTACATGCCTGGACAGAAGTATATATCCCGGGTGCAGGATGGATAGGGCTTGACCCCACCTCTGGGCTGTTTGCCGGGGAGGGGCATATCCCACTTGCATGCACCCCCAATTATATCAGCGCTGCACCGGTCGTCGGCTCGACGGATCCTTGCGAAGTGCGGTTTGAATTTCATAATACTGTCCGTCGCATCCACGAAGACCCGCGGGTGACAAAACCGTACAGCAACGAGCAGTGGGCCGCCATTGAAGCGTTGGGATACAAAATTGATGAAGACCTGGAAAAAGCTGATGTACGTCTGACCATGGGCGGCGAACC
>DATMMJ010000089.1:0-3630 GCA_035569795.1 Puia sp.
ATTTCAGGGTAGTGTGGGAGAAGGCCATGGCCTCGAAAATGTCAGCCGGCTACTCGATCGGGAAATTCAAGGTAGAGAAATTCAGCTTGTTATTAAAGGATGGATAAGAGACGAAAATTTTAAGAAAAAACTCACTTCCATCGCAACGGCAATAGGGCGTGAGGACGGGCTTCATTTTATACCATTCGGCCCTTATAAAGATTTGCCTTCAGTAACGCGTGCGTGTCACATAGGCATAGGCATCCACTCTTTAAATACAGATTTGCATACAACGCTTGCCAAAGCTTCTAACAAGTTATATGAATACGCGGCATTAGGGCTGCCTATTATTGTCTACGACAGCTTGCATTACAGGGAGCATCTTAAAAAATATGAGTGGGTCTTTTTTGCAAGCGATGACCTTTTGTCGCTGCAAAAATGTATCGCGGCGATCATTGGCGATTATGACAGGCTTTCGCGCAGCGCCCATGCATCGTTTTTGGAGGAATTTAATTTTGAGAGCAAGTTTCAACCTGTTGTCGATTTTTTGATGCTAAAAAAATAGTTGAGATTTCTAGTAAGATATCTCAGCCAACTGGAAAAGTTTAGCGTTACATTAGTCTTTAATTCTTTTCATCAAATATTGAAATAGTTTTTAAAATATCACTTAAAAGACGGTGAGTTTTATGGATGCGTTACTCAGGCGGTTGCCTGTTTTTAAGGGCAAGCAAAGATTAGCCAGATTGTTATATGGCAATAGCATTGCTAGCAAAAAGGACTTTTGGGTTAAGGGAAAGCAAAATTGCGAGTACCTTCTTCCAAACCTTGTGGAAAATATTGGTTTTGAGATATTTATTAATGGCATTTTTGAAAAGGAAACTTCTGATTTTTTTGCGAGCGTGCTGCCGGCAAATGGGGTGTTCTTAGACCTGGGAGCAAATATTGGCACGATAACCGTACCACTAATAAAGAAAAGGCAGGATATTAAAATTGTATGCGTAGAAGCTGCGCCATGGATATTCAACTACCTTGAAAAAAATCTTGCCCGCAATCATGCTCGTAATGTTACCGCAATAAATAAAGTACTTTTTTACACCGATAACGAGGAGGTGAATTTCTATTCTCCCGGTGATAAGTTTGGCAAAGGCTCACTTTCGCCGGTATTTACGGATAAACTGGTAAAAGTGAAAACCATAAAGGTGGACAGCCTTGTGCAAGAAATGGAAATACCAAAGGTTGACATTATAAAAATTGATGTGGAAGGATATGAATACCATGTTTTCAAAGGAGCCGTTGATTTATTAAGTAAGGCGGACGCGCCCGATATTGTTTTCGAATTTGTGGACTGGGCTGAAGGAAATGCAAAGGGAATCCAAGTCGGTGACGCGCAACAAATACTCCTTGACTTGGGATACCGTATATATCACTTTAATAACAAATTAAAACATATGAAACAGTTGCCCGGTGTCATCAAGCAAGGTTTTTTTATGCTGTTTGCATCAAAAAAATACAAAACTAGGGAGTGAAAAATATTGCTCTTGCCATATTTTGTTTTCTTTCTTGCATAGTGTGTATTTCGACCGACAATATTACCACACTGGAAAACATTGCTATTTGGGTATCTGTATACTTTTTTCTTACTTTTTTAAATAACCTGGGAAAGAAAATAAACGTCATGGACCTGGCTACCATAATGGCAGTAACCACCTGCCTGGTCATGCCCGTTGTTTTCTATCATGAGTATACCAGAGACAATCCCATTGCGAGGTTATGGGTGAAGTATATGCTTATTCCTTCTGATGATTATTTCACTTTTGTGATTCCTGCCATCATTGCAATGGCTATAGGGTTCCGCATCCCACTAGGGAAATTACAAATGGATAAAAACCCAACGGTGTACATGGAGAATGTGCAAAAGACGCTTGTACAAAGGCCTATGCTCGGAATGTATTTAATAGCTACTGGCGTTGTTTCGGGCCTTCTGGATTTCCTTTCTCCTGACAGCCTGAAACAGGTTTTCTTTTTTATGGCGCACCTAACCTTTGTGGGCGTTTTTTATGTCATCTATTCTCCAAATAAATATAAAAGGATCATTGTTCCTAGCGTTGTTGCTTTGATGGTGGCCCAATCCCTTATTACGGGAATGTTTGGTGACCTTGTTTTTATACTTGCATGTTCTATCGTCCTTTTATTGCTGGGTAAGCAGGTTGCTTTTTATAAAAAAATCTTAGTAACGATAATAGGGCTTTTTTTCATATTGGTCCTGCAATCGGTAAAGCCCGAATACCGCAAAAGGGTTTGGCTCGAGGGCGGCGGGGCGTCCCCTTCCTATTATGCAAGCCTCGTAGTAGAGCGGATTTCAAATCCATCCATTATGTTTGACCCCGAAAAATTATTTTATATGGCAGTGCGCATGAACCAGGGGTGGCTCGTGGCAACAACGATGCAAAGAGTACCGTCAAGATATGAATTCGCCTACGGAGAAACAATCTGGAAATCCATTGCTGCTGCCATTGTGCCGCGCTTTCTTTGGCCCGATAAGCCGGAAGCCGGAGGCAAAGCAAACCTAAAACGATTTTGGGGATATGATCTTGTGGGGTTCAGCATGAATATAGGGCCGCTTGGGGAAGCTTACGCAAATTTCGATGTGCTAGGTGGGATTATTTTCATGTTATTTTATGGCCTTTTTTTTAATCTGATGTTGTCTTTGATTTTGAGAATGGCGCAAAAAAGGCCGACCCTGGTTCTTTGGATTCCCTTTTTGTTTTTTTATGCGATCGGCGTGGAAACGGATATTCTTACCACAACAGGATCTATTGTGAAAGGAGTTTTTTTTACCTGGATCATCTTCCGTGCGTTCCGGATTGCGTTTCGAATTGACTTATGACACGTAAGCTTGTATTCTTTTATCGCCACCCGCAACCCATTTATTTCAGCATAGAAAGCTTATTTCAAAAAATAGCATCGAAAATAGCTCAAACACATGCTGAGGATTTTGAAGTGGAGGAGCAGTTTATGCCCTACGATAGTAAACTGCAAACGGTGCGTCAGAATATATCCTTCACAAAAAGACACCAGTCAGATATTAATCATATTACAGGCGACGTGCACTATGCTATTTTTGGTTGCAACTCTAAGAACATTAACATCCTTACTATTCATGATTGTGTATCGCTTCATCGCTACTCACGCGTCAACCCTCGATTTTGGATTATTAAATTATTGTGGTATGACTTGCCCGTAAAGAAAGCCGACATTATAACCGTGATATCAGAGAATACTAAAAAAGATCTGATCCACTTCACAAATTGCAAACCTGAAAAAATAAGGGTTATCGGCAATTTCGTTGACCCGGGGTTTCGTTACCATCCCCATGATTTTCAAGTGGATTGTCCGCGTATTCTTTTTATAGGTACTACGCCAAATAAAAATCTTGACCGCTTAATGGAAGCGATTAACGGGTTAAATGTTACGCTCGTTATTGTCGGCTCACTAAACACTGAGCAAATAACCAAACTCAAAACGGGGAATATTACCTATGATCAGTCGGAGAATTTAAGCCAGCTGGGCCTGCAGGAGAAATACAACGAATGTGACCTGGTCGCGTTTCCTTCTACCTACGAAGGTTTTGGGCTTCCTATCATTGAGGCC
>DATMMJ010000090.1:0-7864 GCA_035569795.1 Puia sp.
GAGCTTTCTTGCATAGCATTGCCGGAAACTTCACTAATAATGGCACTTATACTGCGAACGCAAGTACAGTCACGTTTAATGGCAGCGCTTTGCAAACTATTGGCGGCTCATCAGCAACAACCTTTTTTAACCTTGCGATCAACAATCCAACCAGTATATCGCTAGATGACGGAACGAACGCTCAAAACAAAATCGTTGCTAATACTTTAACTTTAAGCAATGGATACGTGACTACTGACGCTACCAATTTACTTGTATTAAATTCAACAGCTACGGCAACTGTGGCAAATTCTATTGGAGGGGTGCCTCAATCCAACAGCCCATATGTTAATGGGCCGATAAACAAGGTGGGTAATACGGCTTTTATTTTCCCTGTAGGATTTGCACCCAATGGCTGTGTGCCAATAGGCATAGCAAATTCTACTGGTGCAGTAACCGATATATTTCAGGCGCAGTATATCCATTCCAGCGCAATAACGGCATTCGGAAATACCTATGTCTCAGGCTTGGTTCATGTTAGCGGTTGTGACTATTGGCAATTGAATGAGGTAAGCGGTGCTGCCGCTTTAGATATTACCGGTTATTGGAATACAAATAACCCTTGCGGTTTCGGAAACTATGTTACTTCCCCGGTAAACGTAGTGCTGGCGCATTTTGACGGGGGGTCAGTGTCATGGGATAGTTTTGGCGGTACAGGTGTTGGCACCAATGCAACAGGGTCAGTTACCTCGCCAGGTGTATCTACCTTTGGCCCTTTCTCTCTTGGCACAGATCTTAGCGGAGTAAACCCGCTGCCCATCAAGCTGGATTATTTCACTGCAGTGAAAGAAAATGATTATAATACCCTGACATGGAAAGCGGAGTGCAGTTCAACATCTGACAGTTTTGTTGTTGAGCGCTCAAGTGATGGCAGCAGCTTCACAGGTATTTATGGTGTGAAGGTTTATAATCCATCAGATTGCTCCGTTCCGTTTACTTATAACGATCATACTAGCAGCGGTACCAAAGTGTACTATCGACTCCGGATGACCGATGTGGATGGCAGTATATCTTATTCACAAATTATACTGATATTAAACAACGCAAATGATCTTCAGATCTTTAAAATGCAGCCAAACCCAGTTCAGGGAAGCGAAGCAGCATGGTTGAGCATTTCTTCTCCATATGCCACGACTGCAGAAATTGTTATACTAAGTATTGAGGGCAGGGAGATGCAGCGTCAAACGGTCAGAGTGCAGGCAGGTGCAACCAGTATTAACCTCCAGACAGATGGCCTTGCAAGGGGGATGTATATATTAAGAGGCATATTCAGCAGTGGCCAAAGTAACACCATCTCATTTATAAAATTATAGTGTAAAAATTAATCTTTAAAAAAATATCCTCGGCTTTAAGTCATGGCATAAAATCATCCTCTTCCTTAGGGCCGTATTTATCAAAAAGCTTATCAATAGCTCCGGAGAAAATCGGAAATTTTTCTTTGGTAAAATTTTTAATTACTTCAATAGCTGTATACGCCTGCTCTTCTGTGAGGCCTTGTGCAGTAAGGCGTTTAATTAATTCTTCCATATCTCAAAAATTGAAAACCACGCATTGTTGCGTGGCTCAAATATCATAATAAAAATCTTATGAATTCCTGAACTGGGAAACTAAGCTACTTTTAGCAAGCTCATCTTACTCTTGTCAAATTTCTTTTTTGCATATTCAATTTCAACATGCAACTTGTGCTCTTTGGTAGAGGGCATCTCAAACATGGCGTCGGTCAATATACTTTCACAAATGCTGCGCAGGCCACGTGCACCTAGTTTATATTCAATCGCCTTTTCGACCATAAAATCCAATACCTCTTCCTCTATCGTTAACGCGATTCCCTCTATCTCAAACAATTTTTTGTATTGGCGGACAAGAGAGTTTTTTGGCTCCGTAAGAATAGAACGCAGGGTTGATTTGTCCAAGGGGTTCAAGTGCGTTACAACAGGCAAACGACCAAGCAATTCGGGAATTAAACCAAATGACTTTAGATCGGGAGCATTGACAAATTGCAACAAATTTTTCTTAGCTGCATCTTGTTGTTCTTTGTTCACATTAAAACCAATCGCATTCGTATTCACGCGCCGCGCAATGATCTTGTCAACCCCATCAAAAGCGCCGCCACAAATAAAAAGGATATTCTGCGTGTTTATTTTTACCAGCTTTTGCTCAGGATGTTTTCTTCCTCCTTGTGGTGGCACAAGCACATCCGTACCTTCAAGCAATTTCAATAATCCTTGCTGAACGCCTTCGCCGCTCACATCCCGGGTGATAGATGGGTTATCCCCTTTTCTTGCGACTTTGTCAATCTCATCAATATAAACAATGCCTCTTTCTGCTGCCGCTATATCGTAATTGCAAACCTGCAGCAAGCGTGTCAAAATGCTTTCCACATCTTCGCCTACATAACCTGCTTCTGTAAAAACGGTCGCATCCACAATTGCGAAAGGGACATTCAATAGTTTAGCGATTGTCTTTGCCAGCAAAGTTTTCCCCGTCCCCGTTTCGCCAACCATAATGATATTACTCTTTTCGATCTCTACTTCATTGTCAGTGACCTTTTGCTGAAGCCTTTTATAATGATTGTAAACGGCAACAGCAAGAATTTTCTTAGCATCATCCTGCCCGATCACGTATTCATCTAAGAAGCGCTTGATCTCAATCGGTTTTTTTACGCTAAGCTTAAATTGGGAATTTGGAGTAACGTTATCATCGCGAAGCATTAATTCCTGCTGGATAATCTCCTGAGCATGCTCTACGCAATTCTCACAAATATGTCCTTCCTGACCAGCAATCAGTATTTTCACTTCATCGCGGCTGCGCCCGCAGAAAGAACAATGTAATGTGTTTTTAGCCATATTGTGTACTTGTGCTCAATTGTGTATTACTTAGCTGCAACATGCTTGCCAAATAAAATTTTTTCAGTCTCAAACCAGCTTAATAACGCACTAGTCGTTGATTTGGCATTCAAAACAAGCACTTTTTTTTATAATTTATCGATTACCTGGTCAACTATACCATATTCAACTGATTCTTTTGCATCCATCCAGTAATCTCTTTCAAAATCTTTGTAAATCTGTTCAATCTTTTTGCCGCAATTCTCAGCCAATATCCTCGCTCCGATTTCTTTAGTTTTCTTAATCTGTTTTGCCTGAATTTCAAGGTCTGCACTCACGGCCTGATAGTGCCCTCCAATGCTTGGCTGATGTATCATTACTTCGCCGTGGGGGAAGATAAAACGCTTGCCTTTTGTGCCACCGCTGAGCAGTATCGATCCCATCGAAGCAGCCAATCCCATGCAAATTGTGCTGACCGGGCTTTTCAGCATTTTCATCGTATCATACATTACCATTCCGCTGGTTACCATGCCACCGGGGCTATTGATGAAAAACTTGATTTCTTCGCCTGGCTTATCGGCGTCCAGCAACAATAATTTATTCACAATATCTTTTGCGGAACGGTCGCTCACTTCACCCCATAAATATACACTCCTGTTCTCGAAAAAATATTTCTCCATCTTCTTCATCAACATCCCCATATCAGGGGCTTTTTCTTCTTTAGGTTCCTGCTCGTCGGGTTCTTCATCCAACTTAAATGGTTTCAGAAAATATTTTGAATAACGCATAATTTATTTTGACAATTTTTTAGAGAAGAAATAATGTGGTTACGCTTTGTTTTCTTTTTTGGGATTTAGTAAAAGCACTTCATCTACCAGCCCGTATTCCTTTGCTTCTATTGCGGTGAGCCAGTAATCTCGCTCGCAATCCTTTTCCACCTGCTTTGTAGTTTTCCCTGTGTGAAAGGAATAAATTTCGTATAATTCTTTTTTTATTTTTTTTATCTCGTTGACGGTGATTTCAATATCTGTGGCCTGGCCGCCAATAGCTCCTGAGGGCTGATGCATCATGACCCTGCTGTGCTTGAGTGCGGTGCGTTTACCCTTTGTTCCGGCGCACATGAGCGTAGCTGCCATAGATGCAGCCATCCCTATGCAGATGGTTGCCACATCAGGACTAACATATTGCATCGTGTCGTACACACCAAGTCCAGAATATACGCTGCCGCCAGGACTGTTGATATACATTTGAATGTCGCGGTGCCTATCGGTGCTATCAAGAAATAATAATTGTGCAGTGACAATATTTGCTACTTCATCATTAATAGGATAGCCAAGAAAAATGATGCGATCCATCATCAATCGGCTGTATACGTCCATCACTGCAACGTTCATCGGGCGCTCTTCAATGATGTTGGGCGTGAGGTTGGTAATCTGATATTTGTTGTAATCATTCAGCGTGTTGCTGGAAATACCACGATGCTTTACGGCATAATTTTCAAATTCCCTTTGATAGTTCATATTTTATTGTTCGGATTTAGAATTGAGAATAAACAGTTCCTCTTTCAAATCTCCGTCCAAACTTTGAAACTGCCAAAAAACTGACAGAGTTGCAGCAGGCAGTGCACTCAGAGTCAGTCCGTGGTTCTCTTCCAGCAGATAACAGCCTAAAACCAATAACCGGTCCAAAGGATAGGAATCTAAAAATCTGACAAATGCGAGCTTTTCAGAATTAATGATGATGGTGCTGATGGACTTCTTGGATCTTCATAAACGCTTCCCGGTCAATGGGTTTTTCCTCGGCTTGCACCCTGGCTTCTGCCCATTCAAATATTTTGGTAGTTTGAATTCGGTGAGCTGCATCTTCAACAAATTTTTTATCCTTGATCATGCGGTTTGCATAATCTTCTATCCACGGTTGTTGGTCATCGAGGATTTGTCCCTGCATATAGCTAAGCAATTGTTGCCTTGCGAGCTTTTTTATATCCTCTGCGCTTACTTCAATCTTATTTTCAGTAGTAATCTTATCCACAATCAGCGTCCATTTCAACTGATTTGAGAATTCAGGGAATTCCGTCTCGACCTGCTCTTGTGTTTTCGGTTGTTCATTACCGTTTTGCATCCAACGCTTAAGGAATGATTCCGGGAATTCGATCTTGGTGTGTTCTAATAATTCATGATAGATAGTATGCTGAAGCTGGCTGCGGCTTTGTCCGTCCCAGTAATTTTGAATTTCCTCAGTAATACTACTCAGAAATTGCTGTTGGGTATTTATTTCTTTTGTTGGATAAACCAGCTTAAAAAAATCTTCATTCAGCTCCGGCTTTTCCACAAAACCAACCTTAGTGATTAAAATTTTAAAATATTTATCTGCCGCTGCTGCGTCCTGTTTTGCAAAACCAAGATCGTTTAATATCCATTCCCTTTCTTTTTCGTCAAAAGCCTGTGATAATTGAACCACAATAAAATCGTCTTTCTTTTTGCCAATCCATTGACTGCGGCAACTTTCGCTGAAATATTTTACGAGCAGGGAATTGTCTTTGCTTAGAGCGTTCTCCACCGCAATGCCGCTTTGGTCAGTTTCCATAAATTGCACATTCAGTACATTGTCCTCAGTGGTAACGGTTTCCGGCTCCGTCATTTTACCATTGCGAACCTGCAGGCGTTCTACTTCCTCATTGATCATTTCTTCTGTAACCTGCACTTTGTAACGCGTCAATTTTGCACCCGCTAGGTCAGCGATGGCAAAAGCAGGTTTAAGGCCAACTTCAAAAGCAAAAGCATATTCATCCGGTTTGCTCATATCTATCTGCCTCGCATCATTTTCTGGTAACGGTAATGGTTGCGCGAATATTTCGAGCTTTTCATTTTGCATGTAGGTTGTCAGCTCTTTTTCAACCGAGCGCAACACTTCATCTGCGAAAACAGAATTGCCATACATCTTTTTGATGACGCTTGCAGGCACCATGCCTTTTCGAAATCCAGGTATATTTGCTTTCTTACCGTATTCCTTTATTGCTTTTTCGAAGGAGGGCAGATAATCGTTTTTCTCCACCTTCACAATAATTTTATCGTTCAACAGACCGATGTTTTCCCTTGTCACTGTTGCCATAATTTGGTTTGTTTAATTTTTTGCCAGAGAAAAAATCCAAAATAAAAAAAGTGCGGGTGATAGGAGTCGAACCTACATACCTTGCGGCGTCAGATCCTAAGTCTGATGCGTCTGCCAATTTCGCCACACCCGCAAAAGGGCTGCAAAAGTAGTAATTTTTAACAGGAAAAAATCTATTCTTTTTTGTAAATTCGTAAGTTATGGAAATTGTTGAAGCCATACCGCAATACAACCTCACAGAAGACCAGGAAAAGAAATTGATTCTTAGGGAATACCGTTCACTACTACGTTCCCTTAAGCCTAAATTAAAGCCTGGGGATAAGGAATTGTTACGCACTGCCTTTGAGATGGCGGCAGATGCGCACAAAACGATGCGCCGCAAAAGCGGTGAACCGTATATCCTCCACCCCTTGGCAGTTGCGCGGATTTGTGTGGAGGAAATTGGTCTGGGCGTTCGCTCGACGATCTGTGCTTTGCTCCACGATACCGTCGAAGACACCGATATCACACTAGAAGATGTAGAGCGTGAATTTGGCGCGGAGATAGCGAGGATCGTCGATGGGCTTACCAAAATATCCAATGTTATAGATGTGAACGCCTCACGGCAAGCGGAAAATTTCAAGAAAATATTGCTTACGCTCACCGATGACCCTCGCGTGATTCTTATAAAGCTTGCAGACCGGCTGCACAACATGCGCACGCTTGACAGCATGAAGCGGGAGAAGCAATTAAAAATCTCTTCTGAAACGGTTTATGTATATGCACCACTTGCGCACCGGATGGGTTTGTACAATATCAAGACTGAGCTAGAAGACCTTGCAATGAAGTACCTAGAGCCAGAAGAGTACAAAGAATTAGCACAAAAATTATCTGAGACTAAACGGGAGCGGTCCAGATATATCAATGAGTTCATTAAGCCTTTGAAAGACAAATTGGAAACTGCAGGATTTGATTTTGAGATTTATGGCCGCCCCAAAAGCATTCATTCCATATGGAATAAGATGCGCAAAAAATCCGTAGCATTTGAAGAAGTGTATGATCTGTTCGCGATTCGGGTCATCTTAAATTCTCCTCCTGAAAAAGAAAAGGAGCATTGTTGGAAGGTGTATTCCTTGATAACCGATGAATATATCCCTTCACCCGAAAGGATGCGTGATTGGCTCAGCAATCCCAAATCTAACGGTTATGAAGCTTTGCATACAACGGTGATGGGCCCTCAGGGGAAATGGGTCGAAGTGCAGATCCGTTCAAAAAGGATGAATGAGATTGCGGAAAAAGGGTTGGCTGCTCATTGGAAATATAAGGAAGGTGCAAATGATGAAAGCCGCTTTGACAAATGGTTCCAACAGATACGCGAAGTGCTTAACACGGAGGACAATGATTCTGTGAATTTTCTGCAGGATTTTAAGACCAGTTTTCTTGCAGAGGAAATTTTTGTATATACCCCCAAAGGCGATGTGAAAATGTTACCTGTCGGCTCTACGGCGCTTGATTTTGCTTTTTCCATACACAGTGCCATTGGTGTGCAATGCATTGGCGCGAAAGTGAACCATAAGCTTGTTCCCATCAGCCATAAACTGCGCAGCGGGGATCAAATCGAGATCATTACTTCCAGCAAACAAAGGCCGAACGAAGATTGGTTAAATTTTGTCGTGACCGCAAAAGCAAAAAGCAAGGTTAAGGATGCGTTGAAAGAAGAAAAAAGGAAAATCGCAGACGATGGAAAATATATTGTCCAAAAGAAACTTGAAAATTTTGGCGCGGTGTACAATCAGCATAATATTGACATACTGACGACCTTTTACAAGATGAGCTCCTCGCTGGAATTGTTTTACCAGGTTTCAATAAAAAATATTGATCTAAAAGAGCTGAAGGAATTCCATCTGCTC
>DATMMJ010000091.1:0-2011 GCA_035569795.1 Puia sp.
GCCTTATTTTCAGCGAAATAGGCAACCGGGTCATAGCCTTTTATTCCGATTCCACCAGAAAGGTTAAAATTGCTTTTGCGCAATGTAGATGGATCTTGGGCAAATGCTAGAAGGGAGCTGAAATACATCATTACAAACAACAAATTTCTCATAATTTAATATTATGGCTCAAAAGTAAAACCAAGTCCCGAGTGCCCTTGTCGGTTATCCGACATTCCCCCGTTTTTCCAATTTTTTAACATCTGGGAAACATATCTGGTTCCTGTTATAGGATAAAAGGTTTTCCGTCTCCAGCTCGTTAAGCATCATAGTTACCGTTTGCCTGGAGGAACCAATAAGGTTTGCAATATCTTCATGGGTTAGATAATTAGGCAGGCAAAATTTGCCTTCTTTATTTTTTCCTGAATTTTGCTCCACGAGCTGCCATAAGAAACTTTCCAGCCTTGTCTTGACGTCTTTGTTGAGCAGGTTGCTGAGACGATTCTGTATCTTCCGCAATTTGAGCCCGACCCATTTGCTGTATTTCAAGGCCATGTCGGGTCTGCGTTGGAGTAATTTCTCAAAGTCCCCCACAGCAAAAGAGCAAAGACTGATATTGTTTTTGTAAGCCTTGGCGAACTCTCCGTGGAGGTTGCCGCGCTCCAGGGTGAATTGACCAAAAAAGTCACCTGGCTGGATAATCTCTTTCACTTTTTCATGGCCCTGGTCATCTATAAAACCAATCTTTATATAGCCTTGCTTTGCAAAATAGATTTTGTTGTGGTTATAAGCCTCAAAATAAATGTATTCGTCCTTCGGCACCTCCTTAAAATTGTCCTCCACATGGAGTGCATGATATTCATCATCGCTCAGATTCCGCCATAAATCATAGTTCCGTATTAGTAACATTTTATCTTCAACAGCCATAATGATATTTTTGCGAGATAAAGTTACTATTAAGGGTTCATAATTGTTTGCTCTTGGTCTATGGGTGTGATGATTTGTTTTTTTAAGTTAGATTTACGAAAAAATAATAGATTATGGTTGTGCCAACGATGGCTGAACTATTTACAAAAAATGAATCCCCGGAAGTTTTGTTTTGGGTGGGCTGTGCCGGAAGCTTTGATCAGCGTGCGCAGAAAATAACAAAAGCATTTGCCATGATACTTGACAAAGTGGGTATCAGATTTGCTATTCTAGGCAAAGAGGAAATGTGTACCGGCGACCCCGCCCGCAGGGCCGGCAATGAATTCTTGTTCCAGATGATGGCTTACCAGAATATTGAGATGTTGAATAAATATGGGATAAAAAAAATTGTTACGGCTTGTCCACATTGCTTCAATATTTTAAAAAATGAGTACCCCGAGCTCGGTGGCAATTATGAAGTGATTCATCACAGTGTTTTTCTTCAGCTCTTGATTGAGCAGGGAAAAATAAAATTGAAAGAAGGAGGTTCTTTCAAAGGGAAGCGCATCACTTACCACGATAGCTGCTATCTGGGCAGGGCAAATAACATTTATGAAGCGCCGCGAAAAGTTCTTGAGGTACTGGATGCCGAACTGCTGGAGATGAAACGTTGCCGCAGCAATGGTATGTGCTGTGGCGCAGGAGGCGCACAAATGTTCAAGGAAGAAGAAAAAGGAGCGACAAGAGTTAATTTCGAAAGAACTTCCGAAGCCCTTGATACAGGGGCGGACATTATTGCTGCAGCCTGCCCTTTCTGCAACACCATGCTTACTGATGGGGTTAAGAACAAAGAAAAAGAAGCCGACGTGCAAGTGATGGACGTGGCAGAACTCATTGCAGCTTCTTTGTAGTTTCAATTTGTAAATCTTACAAAATGGGGAATATCTTTTGCAACAATTTATCAATCCTACGACAAGAAATATTCCTGGGGTCGGTTTTATTTTTCATGACAATAATATCAGGCTCCTGTCATAAAGCAAATTTTAATGGCCGTACCAATCTGGGTTATTTACCACCCGCAACGCAAGTTGGGGCGAACACTTTTGGATGTTTCGTAAATGACAGT
>DATMMJ010000092.1:0-3644 GCA_035569795.1 Puia sp.
AAGCAGAACAGTGGGCAGAGAAAACTTTAAGAGAAGCCGGCGCTGATAAGGTCTGGCTGCAAGAGTGCAAAGTGCCACGTTGGATTCGTGGCGGGAAAGACGAAGCAAAATTGATTATCGGCAATACAGAACAGCCGCTGGCTGTGCTTGCCTTAGGCAACTCCGAAGGAACAGAAAGCAAAGGGATTACAGCCGAAGTGCTGTTAGTAAATTCCTTTGATGACTTGGAACAAAAAAAAGACGAAATAAAAGGAAAGATTGTTTTTTACAACTACAAATTCAATCCAAAATTCATCGAGACATTTAGGGGATATGGCGATGCGGTCCGTTACCGGGGTGCTGGTGCAAGCCGTGCGGCAAAATATGGCGCCGTTGCTGTTCTTGTCAGGTCAATCACCAACTCCACCGATAATTATCCGCATACCGGCGCCATGCGGTACGACAATGCATGGCCTAAGATCCCGGCACTTGCAGTAGGATTAACCGATGCAGATAAAATAGCCGCAGCACTGCAACAAAATAAAAATGCTACCCTATTCATCAAAACAAATGCACACACTTTACCGGATACAACGGGCCACAATGTCATTGGTGAAATTTTAGGAACGGATTTTCCTGAGCAGTACATTACCGTCGGCGGCCACCTGGACTCCTGGGACCCCGCAGAAGGCGCACACGATGATGGCACCGGGTGTGTGCATGCTATCGAAATATTACGCACACTGAAATCCCTTGGGTATAAACCAAGGCATACTATCCGCGTAGTGCTATTCGCAGATGAAGAAAATCGCGGAGACGGCGGGCTAAAATATGCAGCCGAAGCAAAAGCAAAAAATGAAAAACATATATTTGGCCTTGAAAGCGATGCCGGTGGTTTCACTCCGCGTGGCTTTAGCATTGGGTTAGCGGCAGATAAATTAGAAAATATCAGGAACCGGTGGTTGCCTTTGCTGCAGGATTACGGGGTGTATAGATTTGTCGCCGGGGGCGGAGGTGCAGATGTAGAGCCATTAAACGAAACATTAGGCACGCCAGTATCCGAGCTCATGCCAGACTCGCAGCGCTACTTTGACTATCATCATTCGCCCAACGATGTTTTTGAAAATGTAAATAAAAGAGAACTGGAATTAGGGGCTATCAATATGGCAGCATTGATCTATCTTGTTGATAAATATGGATTGTAGATTTTCAGAGACTGTAATTACCTGGAAGGCCTGAAAAAAAGTGATTGTTATGAAAAAATTTTTAAGTATCACGATAATTATTGTTGTTTTGATCGCTGCAGTATCTTTTTACTGGAGGTATTATTATACCTACAGCGATGGGAACCGCAGTGGCTTGTTACAAAAATTTTCGCACAAAGGAAATGTATTTAAAACGTATGAAGGTGAATTGATATTAAGTAGCATTCAGTCCACAGCGGGCGTTGGTATTGCTTCAGAAAAATTCTTGTTTTCGGTAGCCGATGATTCTCTAGCGACAAAATTGATGAATTATGAGGGACACAAGGTTACCGTCCATTACCAGCAAAAAAATGCAACCCTGCCCTGGCGTGGCGATAGTGAATTCATCGTAGATAAGGTTTTTGTTGAACCTTAATTAAGGGGAAAATAACAGGAATATTGCCGGGCGTTTGTCCAAGTCGGGCATTTGTTTTTTCCAGTCTGTCACCTTTTTTGTTCTGATGGATTCACCTGGTCCTGTTATATCTGCTGCAATGCAAAGCCTCGTATCCGGATTGGCAGCTTTGCAGATGGTTTCTATCAATTGGTTATTTCGGTAAGGCGTCTCAATAAAAATCTGCGTGCAGTTTTTCCTTAAAGACTCGCTCTCTAATTCTCTGATTCTTTTTATTCTTTCTGCTTGCTCTATCGGCAGATAACCAACGAACTGAAACTGCTGGCCGTTCATGCCGCTGGCCATTAATGCAAGCAGTATAGCACTTGGACCAACGAGCGGTTTTACGACCACATTTTGCTCATGCGCCACCGATACCAGTATTTGCCCGGGATCTGCAACCCCCGGGCAGCCTGCTTCACTCAAGATGCCGATAGTTTTTCCTTCTCTTAGTTTTTTTATGAATTCGTTTTTTATGTCTGCTTCCGCCTTATGTATAGTGAACCATTCGTACTCATCAATTACCATTTCTTTCCATATACTTTTTAAAAAACGTCTTGAGCTACGCTGGTTCTCTGCAAAAAACACCTGGCATTTTTTTATTGCGTCAATAACATACCCCGGTATGACATGGATTGCATTTTCATCCAAAAAGCTTGGTATCAGATATACATCCGCGTTAGTATCCATGGATTATTCTAAGTTCTGGTGATACAAACTGATAGTAGCCGCAACTACTGCATAAGAAGGTGCAAGCACCCAGCCAACAAAGGGGACAAAATGCATTAAATAAAAAACCAACCCGTTGCCGATAGCCAGTCCGCGCCGCCTCCCGATGAAAACAAGACTTTCGGCAGGTGATAATTTGTGCCGTTCACAGCTATAGTCCAGCATGGAATATCCATAATAATAGCATTCTATCAGCATTGAGATAACGGGCGTAATCCAGCCAATTACGGGGAAGAGCGAAAGAATCAAAATGGAAACGGTGTACACCGTTTGCCACAAACCGTTTCGCAGCGCAACACGTATACCGCGCATCATATCCTTTAGCAACTGCGAAATACTGAATGGAACGTCTTTGCCTTCAATGATCGCTTCTGTTTTTTCACTTAAGTAAGCAAAAAGCGGTGATCCGATGATGAGGAATAAATATTTGAACAAAGAAAAATAAAAGAAAACCAGTACGAGCCGCACCATAATGCCCCCCATCATAAACAGGAAACTGAGAAATGCACTCTGCATGCGGTGTAACCATCTGTCCACACCGATGAAAGCGCTGAGGCGCGATACGGCATCATCGGATGATGTCCAGAAGAAATACATGCCAACACAAAATAAGAGCATATATAAGATGCCGGGAACGATGATCCACTTCCACAAACGATGTTTGCTTATGAACTGGTGCGCTTTAAAATAGGATTGAATGGATATAACGATTTCTTTAAGCAATGTGGTTTATTTTTGAATCCGCCTATCCCTTAAAGGGGGAAATAAAATAGTTTCATTGATCAAACTTAAAATTAATTATTGGTGCAGGGAATTAAAAAACTGGGCTATTCTTTTTACCGTCGCAAGGACGTGGTAAAAATCGCCCGAGAGTTGTTAGGGAAAATTCTGGTGACAAAGTTCAATGGCATTATTACCTCAGGAAGGATCGTTGAAACAGAGGCTTATGCTGGCGTGGTTGACCGTGCCTCTCATGCTTTTGGCGGCAGAAGAACACCCCGGACAGAGGTGCTGTTCGCCAAGGGGGGTAAAGCCTATATTTATTTGTGCTACGGTGTCCATCATTTATTCAACGTGGTGACAAACAAAAAAGAGACGCCTGATGCCGTACTGATCCGCGCTGTGGAACCTGTGCAGGGTATTGATGCCATGCTACTACGGACCGGAAAAAACAAATTGGACTTCACATTAACAAAAGGCCCGGGGAATGTCTCCAAAGCATTGGGTATTTCAACTTGTCATTCTGGATGGGATTTAGGCCGTGATGAAGTTTTTATTATTGATGATGGATTTAGACT
>DATMMJ010000093.1:0-3771 GCA_035569795.1 Puia sp.
TGCCGATTTACGATGAGCTCTATGATTATAACGAACAACTGATCCATATCCTCGTGCGCCATGAGCAAGGCGCAATCCATGCTGCGCAAGGCTTCGCAAGGACCAGTGGGAAAACAGGGATTGTGTTCGCGACGAGCGGGCCCGGTGCAACTAATCTTGTTACAGGCTTGGCTGATGCAATGATTGACAGCACTCCACTAGTTTGTATTACCGGACAGGTATTTGCACATTTGCTTGGCACCGACGCATTTCAGGAAACAGATGTTATAAATATTACAACTCCTGTTACCAAATGGAATTACCAGGTTACGGATGCAACAGAAATCCCATCGGTGCTCGCAAAAGCATTTTATATAGCAGCGAGCGGCCGCCCGGGACCCGTGTTGATCGATATAACCAAAAATGCGCAACTGCAAAAATTCGATTACAAAGGATATACAACGTGTAAACATATCCGCAGTTATCGTCCCAAACCGATTGTTCGCAAAGAATATATAGAGAAAGCCGCTCTGTTGATCAATGCGGCCGAGAAGCCATTTATTATTTTTGGCCAAGGCATCATTTTAGGCAAAGCAGAAAAAGAATTCAAAAATTTTATCGAGAAATCAGGTATCCCTGCGGCATGGACAATCCTGGGTATGAGTGCGATCCCCACAGACCATCCTTTGGGAGTGGGCATGCTGGGTATGCACGGAAATTATGGACCCAACGTACTGACGAATGAATGCGATGTGCTGATTGCTGTGGGTATGCGCTTCGATGACCGTGTTACCGGAAGGTTGGATAAATATGCAAAGCAGGCAAAAATAATCCATCTGGATATTGATCCTGCAGAAATTGATAAGAACGTGAAAACCACAGTTCCGGTTTGGGGTGATTGCAAAGAGACTTTACCCTTGCTCACTGAACTGGTAGACAAAAAGACTTTCACCCCATGGCTGCAGCGGTTCAAGGATTTTCGAAAGCAGGAAGAAGAAACTTGCATCTTTGGGGAACTGCATCCAACGACAGAAGTGTTAACCATGGGTGAAGTAATAAACCTGCTCAATGATTTAACCAAAGGCGAAGCGATAATCGTGACGGATGTAGGGCAGCACCAGATGGTAGCCTGCCGATACGCCAAATACAATCACTCCAAAAGCAATATCACCAGCGGCGGATTAGGGACCATGGGCTTTGCGCTGCCTGCTTCCATCGGAGCAAAGTATGGGGCAGAAAACCGCATAGTCGTTGCCGTTATAGGCGATGGCGGAATACAAATGACAATCCAGGAATTAGGCACCATCATGCAATTTAATGTCGATGTAAAAATCATCATCCTGAATAATAATTTTCTTGGTATGGTTCGCCAATGGCAGCAGCTATTTCACGAGAAAAGATACTCGTTTGTAGATATTACCAGCCCCGATTTTGTGACGGTTGCAAAAGGTTACCACATTGAAGGGCAAAGCGTTTCAAAAAGAGAGCACTTGCAAAAGGCATTGTCCACTATGCTCAGTCATAAGGGCGCCTATTTGCTGGAAGTCATGGTGGGCAAGGAAAACAATGTGTTCCCCATGGTCCCGCAGGGTTGCAGTGTATCTGAAATCAGATTAAAGTAAAACCTTCTATATGTCAAAGCAAGAATATACCATCACCGTGTACACAGAAAACCAGATTGGTTTACTCAATCGGATTGCGATTATTTTCTCCAGAAGAAAAATCAATATTGAAAGCCTTAACACTTCGCCTTCAGAAATAGATAGCGTACACCGATTCACCATAGTGATCAATGAAACCGAAGAAGTAGTGAGAAAGTTGTGCAGGCAAATTGAAAAACAAGTCGAAGTGCTAAAAGCTTATTTCAACACCAATGATGAAATCATCTGGCAGGAGCTTGCCTTATATAAAGTGCCTACTGATGAGGTTGCTGAAAAAGTAAAAGTGGAAAGGTTGCTGCGCCAGTTTGGTGCACGTGCAGTAGTTATCAGAAAGGATTATACCATATTTGAAACTACCGGGCACAGGGAAGAAACAGAGGGATTGATAAAAGCATTAGAACCTTATGGGCTTATTGAATTTGTACGAAGCGCGAGAGTTGCAATAATTAATGCAAGCAAAGGTTTTCATGAAAAATTAAAGGAATTTGAATCTGAGGAGCCAGGTCTAAACGTGATTGAGAACGAATTTTTGAACAAACAAGACGAGGTATTCATGATGTAAAAACATCAGCAGAGTAAGAATGCCGCAATTTGAACCTATATGCTTACAAAAATCAGTAACTTTTAAATCACCAAATTTTCAAATTAAAAATTCATGGCAAAATTAAATTTCGGCGGCGTGGAAGAAAATGTAATCACCCGCGAAGAGTTCCCCTTGAGCAAGGCACAGGAAGTTTTAAAAAAGGAAACGGTTGCTGTCATTGGCTATGGTGTGCAGGGTCCCGGCCAGGCGCTCAATCAAAGAGACAATGGCATCAACGTGATCATTGGCCAGCGCAAACAATCAAAGACTTGGGATAAGGCGGTTCGTGATGGTTTCGTTCCGGGGAAGACGTTATTCGAAATCGAAGAAGCGCTCAGTCGGGGCACCATCATATGTTATTTGCTCAGTGATGCGGCGCAGATTGCCATATGGCCGACAGTAAAAAAACATTTGACTCCCGGCAAAGCATTATATTTTTCTCATGGATTTGGCATCACCTTCTCTGAGCAGACGGGGATCATCCCGCCCAAAGAGGTGGACGTGTTTCTTGTTGCCCCAAAAGGCAGTGGCACATCGCTTCGCCGCATGTTTTTACAGGGACGCGGACTGAATAGCAGCTATGCCATTTTTCAGGATGCAACCGGCAGGGCAAAAGAAAGAGTGATTGCACTAGGTATTGCAGTTGGCAGTGGCTATCTGTTTGAAACAAATTTTAAAAAAGAAGTATATAGTGACCTCACCGGGGAACGCGGAACCCTGATGGGCGCCATTCAGGGAATTTTTGCCGCGCAATATGAAGTGCTGCGCAAAAAAGGACACTCCCCCAGCGAATCTTTTAATGAAACGGTTGAAGAGCTTACCCAATCACTCATGCCTTTAGTAGCAGAAAATGGAATGGATTGGATGTATGCCAATTGCAGCACGACTGCACAGCGCGGCGCACTGGACTGGTGGAAAAAATTTAAAGACGCCACACTGCCCGTGTTCACGGAATTGTATGAAAGTGTTGCCGCTGGCAAAGAATCCCAGCGCTCCATTGATTCCAATTCCCAAGCTGATTACCGCGAAAAATTAGAAGTGGAATTGAACCAATTGCGCGATAGCGAAATGTGGCAGGCAGGAAAAACCGTGAGAAGCTTGAGGCCGGAAAATCAGAAGTAAAGCAAACCGAAACTTTTAAAACTATATCAAAAAGCAATTGATGAATTAAGTAATTATTGAAACCCAGTTAATGATATGAATGTAAAAGAAAAGGCAACACATCAATTAGATTTTGCAAAAGCAAAAGAACGGTTAAGCAAAGTGGTCATCAAAACACCGCTTCAGCTAAACTGGAATCTTTCTGCTTTGTATAACGCAAATGTATATCTGAAAAGGGAGGATTTACAGATTGTGCGCTCCTACAAATTGCGTGGCGCCTATAACATGATCAGCAGCCTTCCTGCAGAACAATTACAGAAAGGTGTAGTATGCGCGAGCGCCGGCAATCATGCACAGGGTTTTGCCTATTCCTGCAAAAAACTGGGCATCAAAGGAGTAGTTTTCATGCCGGTGATCACACCCAATCAAAAAGTGCATCAAACAAAA
>DATMMJ010000094.1:0-2751 GCA_035569795.1 Puia sp.
AATCTTTGATGTCAGCCGCAGATTTCCCGATTAACAATGCCTGACATGCTGATTTTGTTGACGGGTTTGGATCTGTTTATAATAGTTCAAATCCATATTATCGAAAGACACTCAATGCAACAAAAGAAGTTCTTTGCAAAGTCCGTAGGGGTAATTCGCAATTGCTTTACAATAAAAAAGCGATGAGAAAACCCATCGCCATACAAGACTATCTTTCCAATCTTTATTGTTGGACGTCATTGTTTTTCGATTTCTTGAAGATGGCGTATATCTCAATGCCCAAACCCAGCAAAATTACAATTGGAGCGATCGTTATCCGCCTGAAGCTGTATACCTCGTTAGGGTTGAAAATATTCGGATCTTTGCTTTTGCCCCCTGCCATGAGTATCAACCCCAATGCCACCAGCACAATGCCTACAAGCATCCAGGTGTAATTCTCTTTGCCAAACAAAGGCGTAGTATTTAAAGACGCTTTGGGTGTTTTTGTTTTTTTTGTCACTGCCATGTTGAAAATTGAGGGTGCAATATAATGAAAGTTCAAAGCTAAAGGGTGAATAGTTGACGGTAAATAATGCCCTTGCAAAAAAGGCCCATCCGGCCACGAACTATCCGCCGTTACCATCAAGGTGCCACTAATACAATTCGTCCAGCTTCATTTTCAAATATTTTATCACACTGCGGTGCGTGCTGAAAAATGAGATGCCGATGCCCAGCACCACGATACCAACAAACATTAGTGCCAATAAATAATAGTCTCGCAACGCCCTTATTTCAGGCAGCCATTTTTCAGAAATTAATATGACCCCTACTATACCTGCAACCGCTATAATGCCGCTTATTGCCCCGTTCAGGAGTGCCCGGACATCCATGGGTTTTGCAATAAACCAGCGCGTTGCACCAACCATCTGCATGGTTTTAATAATAAAGCGGTTACTGAACATGGCAAGGCGAATGGTATTGTCGATAAGAATAATAACCAATATAGAAATTACAATTGCAACAACTAATAATATCAGGCTGATTCTTCGAATCATATTATTGAGGTTGCTAACCAGGGATTGATTGAACTGCACATCGCTCACTGCGATATTTTGTAAAAGCTCATTCTGGATTTTTGTGAGAGAATCCGTATTGGCATACTGGCTTCTAAGCTTGAAATTGACACTCGCAGGTAATGGATTTTTGTCCAAAACTGCGCCCCAGTCCTTATTGCCATCGGCAAGGTATTTTTTCTTTGCAAGATCTTTAGTTACGTACTCGTAAGATTTGGTATAATCCTGCGCTGCAATATGATTCACAAGCGCTGCGCTATCTTTTTCAGAAACATTCTCGCGAACATACACGCGCACTTCCACGTTTTCTTTAAAATACTCACCCAGCTTGTTTGCATTAATAACAAACCAGCCCATTACCCCCAGTAAAAATAAAACGACAGACACGCCAACAATCGCCATAAGGTAAGAAGGAGTGGAGCGCTTTGCATAGCCTTTTCCAAATTGAGCCATGATATTGAAATTTTTTCAGGGTTAGAAACGAATCACGATGCGCAAAAATAACAGATTTAGCTGCATATACCGTATTTTTGTTGCCTTCAAAACGAAGCAGCAACAGCATTATTTTGAAAACTGAAGGCTTTAACTTTTCCCCAACCTTTTGCGTTTACAGCTACATTCAACCAATATGGAACTGTTGAAGATTGCTGCGCAAGCGTGATGAACAGAAGATAAATGCCGGAAATAAAAAAAATCATAATTGATAGTAAGTAAATAATGATTAATGGTGAAAATGAGGTAAAAGGAAACCCTACATCGTAAATCAGATTAACCGTTCATAAACAAAACATGGAATATAATTTTCGCGAGATAGAAAAAAAATGGCAGGATTCATGGGAAAGGGAACAGGTGTATAAAGTGAGCAATGAT
The DNA here is from genome assembly GCA_035569795.1 of Puia sp. Classification (GTDB taxonomy): domain Bacteria; phylum Bacteroidota; class Bacteroidia; order Chitinophagales; family Chitinophagaceae; genus Puia. The sequence goes on from DATMMJ010000094.1 coordinate 1,923, forward strand.
TCACAAAAGCCCAAATATTATGTGCTGGACATGTTCCCTTACCCAAGTGGTGCGGGTTTGCACGTTGGGCATCCCCTGGGATACATTGCCAGCGATATTTTTGCGCGTTATAAGAGATTGAAAGGGTTTAACGTGCTACACCCGATGGGCTATGATGCCTTTGGGCTGCCTGCAGAGCAATATGCCATTGAACATGGGATACACCCCGCTGTTAGCACGGAGCAAAATATAGAAAATTTCCGAAAGCAGTTGGATAAGATTGGTTTTTGTTTCGATTGGAGCCGCGAAGTAAACACCAGCAGTCCACAGTATTATAAATGGACCCAATGGATTTTTTTGCAGTTATTCAAAAGCTTTTACAACCGCAAGACACAGAAAGCAGAAGGGATTGATTCTTTAATCAGAACGCTTGAAAAAGAAGGGAACATCAACCATTCTATTCCAAATTCGCAATTTCAAATTCAGCCTTCGGACAACGGACTCCAGGCATTGGTTTTCTCCGCCAGCGAATGGAAATCATTTGATGAAAGTACTCAACAAAATATCTTGATGGAGTACCGCATTGCCTATTGCGGATATGGCGAAGTGAACTGGTGCGAGGCATTGGGCACCGTGCTGGCGAATGATGAAGTAATCAATGGGGTGAGCGAGCGGGGTGGTTATCCGGTGGTGAAAAAGAAATTGCGCCAGTGGTATTTGCGCATCACCGAATATGCAGACCGTTTGCTGGAAGGCTTGCAAACAGTGGATTTCAGTGAAGCGATGAAAGAAATGCAAAGCAATTGGATCGGGAAAAGTTATGGTGCGGAGATTGATTTTGAAATAAGGA
>DATMMJ010000095.1:0-6916 GCA_035569795.1 Puia sp.
GAAAGTTTGGCTGAATGCGGGAAGCAGCCTCACCTACGATTCTGCTTATGGCAGGAGCATCCGCGAAGTAGCCCTATCCGGTGAAGCCTTTTTTGATGTTGTAAAAAATAAAGAAAGGCCTTTTGTTATCCATACTTCCAAAATAAATATCAAAGTGCTGGGCACTGAGTTTAATGTAAGATCTTATCCCACCGACAAGACCACCGAAGCCTCTTTGATCCGAGGCAGCATCGAAGTGACTTTTAAAGATAAGCCGGATAAAAAAATCATTCTTAAGCCTAACGAAAAAATCGTAGTGGAAAACTTTGGGCGAGTCGGAAAAATCATTGAGACTTCGCACCAGGACCACGCAGGGATGGTGAGCGAAGTCCCAGGGACGGCCGTAAAAAACCTCACTTATCAATATAAGACGGGAGCGATTATAGAGACCTCCTGGGTGGAAAACAAGCTTATTTTTCAGGATGAGTCATTTGAAGACATCGCCCGGCAACTTGAGCGCTGGTATGGGGTTTCGATATCCTTTGAGAACAGCCAGCTAAAAGCAAACCACCTTACCGGCAACTTTAAAAATGAGACGATCCGTCAAGCTCTAGATGCCTTGAAATTCACCGCCTCGTTTAACTATGAAATTGACAACAGTAATAATATAACCATTTTTTAAAAGCCAAAACAAAACTGCGAATGATCGAAAACAACAGTACTTAAATAATAAAAACGGGAAATGTTGGCGCATTTCCCGGGATAGGTCAATCATAAAAACTGCTAATGCGCGGAAGCATTATGTCTTACATTTCATAACCTATAATGTGATAAAAGTATGAAGAAAAATCTAACGATTGGAAGCACCCGCTTTCATGCCGTAAAAAAAGCTCTTTTTTTTATGAAACTAACGTTTGTGGTGTTGCTGGCTGGTATTTTACAGGTGTCTGCTAAAGTGAGCGGGCAGGCAAAGGTATCTTTAAAACTGAACAGCACGGAGATAGGAAAGGCTTTAAAAGCAATAGAAAACCAAGGCGAATACCGGTTCTTGTACAATAACAACCTCAAAGACATCCGCCAGAAAATAAGTATTGATGCCCGGGCTGCAGAGATCAAAGACGTGCTGAACAAAATGTTCATCGGTACAGACCTCGCATATAAAATTCTTGAAAACAACCTAATTGTTGTGCTCTCCAGTGCGATTGCCCTTCAGGACATAAAAGTTACAGGTAAGATAACCGGGGAAAGCGGTGAACCGTTATCAGGGGTATCTGTAAGTGTAAAAGGTACGTCTACTGGCACAACTACAGATAACGCCGGAGCATTCACGTTAACGGTTCCCGAAAAGGGCACTTTGGTTATCTCCTATATTGGTTATGTAAGCCAGGAAATAAAAGTCAATAGCCAACCTATTATCGCAGTAAAACTTGTTGCGTCCAACAAGGTGATGGATGAAGTGGTAGTGATTGGATACGGCACGGCGAGCAAAAGAGATCTAACTGGATCCATTGTCAAGATTTCAGGTAAAGATGTCGCTGACAAACCCAACTCCAACCCAATCGCATCGTTACAAGGCAAGGTGGCTGGATTATATATTGTGAATGATGGTACCCCAGGATCAACTCCTGACATACGCATTCGTGGTACCGTGAGTATCGGCCAGGTCCACCCGCTTTATGTGGTGGATGGTATTTTTAACGATAACATTGATTACATCAACCCAAATGACATAGAATCTATTGAGATTTTAAAAGACCCCTCTTCGCTGGCCATATTTGGTGTTAAAGGGGGTACCGGGGTTATTGCGATCACTACCAAAAAGGCTAAGGCGGGCCAAACCCTTATTAATTTTAATACCAGTTATGGGATGAAAAAACTGGTAGACAAAATCAAAATGGCAAATGCCAGCCAGTTTAATACCCTGTTTGCCGAAGAAAACGCAAACAATGGAGTTGCCACTCCTGATTATTCCTTTTTGACAGCAAACACGGATTGGATTAGCGCAGTAACAAGAACTGGGAAATTTAATACAGACAATTTGAGCGTTTCGGGAAGCTCTGATAATAATAAATTCAATCTGGGACTTGGATTCGATTATGATGAAGGCATAATAAGACACGAGCAACTTTCTAAAATGCTGCTTTCATTTGGCGATGAATTTAAAGTAAACAAGGCTATAAAAATCGGTATCAACTTTAATACGGAAAGGATCAACCATCCTTACGATGTAACACAATTTGGCACAGATGTGCTGAACGGCGCTAGAAAAGTGATGCCGCAAATTTCAGCAGGTACAAAATCATTTAGCTATCAAGACCCTTATAACACTGGTAACACCCTCACGGGTAATTTATATTCCACTGTAGATCCTGCATTGCAAAACTCAGGAGTGCAGAATCCATTGATACAGTTGGAAAATGAGTGGAATAAGACTATAAACATAGAATACAGATATGTAGGAAGTGCATATGCGGAAATCAATTTCCTCAGACATTTCACATTCCGGTCTACTTTTTATGCTGATATTAGTGAACCGAACAAGCGGCAGTATGTACCACTCTATTATGCCTATCAGCCAAGAGCGGTTGATACAATAAGCTTTGTTAGCCCCAAAACCTCTGTTACAGAAAATGATGTTTCATATAGAAAATTTCAACAAGATCATATACTCAATTACAAGAATCGATTCGGAGACCATAGCCTGACATTAACAGGAGGGTTCACTACCTATTATTTCGGAGCTTTTGGTAGACAAGGTGTTGCAAAACCATTTACCACAGGAACTGCACTCCCGATACCTAATGACCAAAGGTTTTGGTATATAACAACCGGATTTGAAGACCCATCCCAGACAATTGCTTCGTCTTATCAGTACGAGTACAGTACGGTCTCCTACCTCGCGAGGCTCCTGTATAGCTATAAGGAAAAGTATATTCTGACCGCCTCGTTTCGCGATGACGGTTCTTCGGAGATACCAACCAAAAACAGATATCAGCAATTCTGGGCGGTGGGGGCAGCATGGGACGTGAGTAGAGAAGCATTCATGAGCAACCAGAAAATCTTTGATTTCTTAAAGATCAAAGGTTCAATCGGGGTTTTAGGTAATCAGTCTACGCCTCCGGGAGCTTCTCAGTACTATGTGGGGTACCCTAATTTACAACTCGGGAATGCTGCTGATTTTGGAGGTCTTATTTATAATGCGGCGACAAATTCATATATCCCTAATCCGAATTTAAAATGGGAGACCATATCTTCTCAAGAGATTGGAGTAGAATTAAGTGCATTCAATAATCGTTTGCATTTCGAAGGCACCTATTTCAATAAGACTACCAATAATCTCATGACTTATGTCAATAGGTCTACAATCGGTTTGCCAAGTGAATTAATTAATGGAGGAAGCATCAGAAACTGGGGGGAGGAACTTGCCGCCACCTGGAATCAAAGTTTTAACAGGGATCTTTCTCTGACGATCGGAGGAAATTTTACGTTTCTAAATAATATGGTAAAAAGTCTCGATAAAGATTTACCTACGGGATATCTTGATGAAGCCTTTCAGAATAATGGAAGTGCTGAAAGCAGAACCCAGCCGGGGCATCCCATTGGCTCATTCTTTGGGTATGTGGTTCAAGGCCTCTATCAAAGCAATCTGGATATCCTGAAATCTCCTTCTGCCGCATCTCTAGGTACTTACAGACCCGGTGATTTCAAATTCAAAGATGTGAATAAGGATGGTGTGATAGATGCAAATGACAGGACATATATTGGCAACCCCTCTCCTAAATTTATTTATGGGGCTACGTTCAACCTGAATTATAAAAATTTTGGACTCGGCATTGATCTGGGTGGCGTGTACGGCAATGTTATTTTCCGCACCTGGGGATCGCTTGAATCTCCATTCCAGAGAGTGAATTATCCTGCTTACAAGATGAACAGGTGGCATGGTGCGGGCACATCTAACTGGGACCCCATAATTAGCCAGGGAGACAGGTTTAACTATAATGGTTCCACTTATAATATTGAAGACGGGTCATATTTCAGGATCAGAAACTTGCAATTGAACTATAATTTTGCTCAATTTGCAAGGGCAAAGTCGGGAATCAGGGGTCTAAAGCTCTATGTGAACGTGCAGAACCTTAAGACCTGGAAGCACAACTATGGCTATACAACCGAATTTGGTGGCGATGCATTGGGTTTTGGATATGATAATGGAGGTGGCGCAATTCCCGTTATAGCCACTGGTGGAATAAATGTAACTTTTTAAGAAACTATAAAATTAGATTTGGTTATGAAAACATACAAACAATTTTTTTGGAGCTTGGCTGCAACTACCACAATACTAATTGCAGTTACCGGTTGTTCAAAATTCTTAGATCGCAAGCCACTCACTGCAACCTTAGCTGATCTCCATCAGGGCACCTTAGAAGCCCAGAGCTTTGGGCTATACTCGACACTGCGCGGCTATGCAGGTATGTCCACGCTCCCTTGGCTTGATTTTAACAGTATCCGCGATGATGACGCGCAAAAAGGAAGCAGCACCACTGATGGAGCGGAGATTAATACAGAATTTGAGACGTTTAAATACACAAAGAACGACTGGGGCACTGATACCTACTGGAACGATCATTATACGATGATCAATCAGGCAAATCAGGAGCTATCTATTGCGGATTCCTTGAAAGTGACGGATCAGGCTTCTCTCCGCAACGTTGGCGAAGCTTGCTTTTTCAGGGCTTATGCTTATTTTGAACTGGTAAAGGCCTATGGGGATGTGCCATTGCTTAATTTTTACTCTACCAACGCCGCTGCCAACATCAGGCCCAAGTCACCAGCTGCTACTATTTATGCGCTTATTGATTCTGATCTGAACGTAGCATCTCATTATTTGCCTCTTAACTGGGTAGATATTACTGGTAATAACAAATACCCGGGCCGTTTAACCAGTGGTGCTGCCCTGACTCTCTGGGCGCAAACCTATCTGTTCAGGTCAAATTGGGCGCAAGTTATAGCCCTTACTAATCAGGTGATAGCTTCCGGTCAATATTCTTTGCAACCCAATTTTGTTGATATCTGGAAGGATGGACTTAATAATTCCGGCAAGAATGGCCCTGAATCTATATTTGAAATGCAGTGCAGTATTGGTCAAAATGGTACTTCCTATTACGGAGTACAGTGGGGCACCGGCCAAAACGTGCGACAAGGCGGGGCGAGCACTACCTGGAATCTTGGATGGGGCTGGAATGTGCCAACCCAGGTTTTGCAAGACGCCTGGGATCCCACAGATCCCCGTAAGGCTGAAACGATTCTTTATTCGGGCCAATTTGATGGAGGCCCGGCTCAAGGGGGCTACGGTGCCACACTACCTCCGTATAATCCGGGAGTTTCTCTTGACCAGCCATACTGGAATAAGAAAGTATACTCAGACCCTCAGATGCGTGCTTTTACCGGCGAAATAGGGCCAAGCGGTGGGGCAGATTGGATAGATCACAGAATATTGCGGTACGCTGATGTAATCTTGATGCTGGCGGAAGCTTCCAATGAAATGGGCGACGGGGCCACAGCTGAAACAATGCTTGAGCAAATTCGGGCTAGAGCAAGAGGAAGCAATGTAAATGTATTGCCGCATATAAAAGATACAAGCCAGGCACAAATGCGCACTGCAATAAAGAATGAAAGAAGATGGGAGTTCGCGATGGAGGGATACAGATTTTATGACCTGGTTCGTTGGTCGCCTGCTGCAGACGGGATTGATGCAATCCATGCGCTAGGAAGCCTGGGTTACTCGAACATAAATGCATTATATCCGATTCCGCAACCAGCTATTGATTTATCTGGAGGTGTGCTGGTGCAGAACCCAAATTATTAGTAATGTAACCTGAGTCTTCAATTCTATTATGCAGAATATTGACTCATAAATAAAAAAATTTGAGATATGCGTATTAAAAATAGATTCATCAAAAATGCAGCTTTGGTTTTTGCGGCTTACGTGGTGTTGAATAGCTGTCAAAAATTGTCAAAGCCATCGCTGCCGAGCGATTACCCTAAAGACAATGTTACCTTACCAGGAGGGAGTCTTCGTTTCTTCGTCAGCTTCGATTCTACATCGCCTGCTGCAAAACAAATTAATGTCAGGTTTGCTGATAGTATCTCCACCTATCCGTCCTTTTTCCCAGATCCGTCAACAACTTTTGTTGCTGGAGTACGGGGGACAGCTTATCAGGGATCAACCGGAACATATCTGCATTATCTGACTGCCAATGATTTTGGTGCCTCAACAAGCTTTACCATCTCATTGTGGCTCAATATCATGCTGTCTCAAAAAGATCATAATAATGCGGATGGGATTTTAGCTATTTCCAGCAAAACCAACTTCTGGAGCAATGTGGTCGTTTTTGCAGATCATGAGTCAAGCACTGCAGATTCGATGCAATTAAAATTCGTTTTCGCTAATGGAGGCGGGAATAATTGGGACTTTGCAGGTTATACCGGTGCAAACAGGTGGCCAAATATGTATGATGGCAACTGGCATCATGTGGCCTTCACTTACGACGCGCCTTCTAAAACAGGTACGGTTTACCGGGATGGTGTACAATTTGATCAAAAAACAAATGAGACCATTTTATTTGATGGCAACGCATCCCAGTTGGTAATTGGTGGTTTTCAGGAAGCGGTGAATATAGTGGATACGTATGCCAATAACACATGGATGTCAGGTTTCCCGGGTGCTATTGACCAGGTCAGGTTATATAATGTTGCACTAGGCGCATCAGACATTCAATCATTATATTCCAATAAGCAGTAAATTACTTTTGTCTTTCTTGATTTAAGAAAATGGCCTAATAAGAAGGGCTGAATTCCTATTTCAGCCCTTCTTTATTCTTTATTTGGGCAATTGCTTTGTAGTATGATTTTTTGCATTTAATTGATCCATCATGTTCAA
>DATMMJ010000096.1:0-5495 GCA_035569795.1 Puia sp.
CCTTGCAGGGCTTTCGTAGCTGGATGCTTGCAACCCGAGATGCGCACGGTTTATATGCAAAGTTTGGTTTCGGACCGCTGGAACAACCCGAGCGAATCATGCGCAAGCATGATCCTGATATTTACAAAAAACCCATCAGGTAATTTTGTCCATTACAACAGCTGTTCCGTATGCAAGAACCTCAGTAATGCCATCTGTGATTTCATTGGCATCATAGCGCATATTGATTATTGCGTTAGCTCCACGCTCCGTGGCATGTTGCATCATATGCTGAAAAGCTTCTTCCCGGGAAGCCTCGCAAAGTTCTACATAAACCGACAACCTTCCGCCAATGAGGCTTTGCAGGCCGCCTGCAATATTGCCAAGCACGCTTCTTGATCTAACGGTAATGCCTCTTACTATGCCAAGATTTTTTGAAACCTTATACCCATCCAGTGAAATGCTTGTTGTAATCATATTTTGATCAATCATAAAAAAATTTCTATAAAATTAGGATTTTCAAATTGATTTGACTTCAATGTAATGCATTGGCTATGCTTAACGGTTGTCGGTCTCGTGGGGAGACTATATATCTCTAGACCACGGCTATTTTAAAAAATGGCGACTAGATAGGAAATGGGTGAAAACACACATACATTTATTGTATACTAATGCTTTCCCCTAACTAAAATTACGGTATTGTGAAATTTGGCGGTATCACCTTCCGCAACTGGCTTATCAGGGTTGCTTAACCATTGGATTCTTAAAGTGTCATTACCATATTTAGTGAGAACTGCAAAAGTATTTACATACTGATTTTGATAATTTAATCCACTCATACTTAATAATGTAATATTCGGTGAAGTAATTCCTGGAAATCCTCTTTTGGAAAAAATTAGTTTATAGGTAAATTTTGATAACTCATTATTCCAAAGCCTCCACGTCGCTTGGGCGCTATCTGTGAATTCTAAAGAACCGGGCGTAGAAGGGTTGGTTGAATCCTTCACTTCCCAATACCCATTCCACGTGCCTATTAAATCTTTGTATTGTATTTTCTGGCTATATAAAATTCGAGGCAATAAGCTATATAGTGCAATAAAAATAATAACCCTTATCATGAGGCGGTCTTTTTATTTTTTTCTTTTTTAGGTTTTGGCTTAGGGTTATTTGCAACCGATGCCTTCATTATATTATGAAAGATGTTTGATGCTTCTTTAGCTTATTTTTTCTTTGCTTTTGGCATTATTTAAAATATTTTTTTGGGATTTTAATTTTCCCGTGGAATCCGTCTGATATTTCTATCCCATCAAAAGAAAGTATCGTTTTGCGAACTTCCTCTGAATTGTATTTTTTCAACTTTGTATAAAAATAATCTAAATCAACTTCTTTATCACTAATCGCTTCACCCATGAAATTCACATGTTTGATGGCTTCCAGTAGTTCCATATTCAATTCTTCATTCATAAAATATCCAATTTATTAAATGCTAAGATACATTTTTAGTAACTTTGCCAAAACAGAAACCCCCGCAATAATTATCCTAAAGAGAGATTTTTATTACAAGGTTCACAGCACATATTTTGATGCTGTTATTTCCTATTAGTATTTTTAATGGTATTTTTATATGTGTTTTTGCTCGTGGTCTAACAGATATATAGTCTCCTCTCGTGGCCAACAATTACCTTTGCAAAAATTTCAGGACTTATGTTAGATATGAAATTTATAAGAGATAATAAAGATCTTGTGAAACAAAGATTGGCTATTAGAAATTTTAAGAACCTGAAACTCGTTGATAAGATTATTGAATTGGATAATCTTAGAAAGAAATTAAAAACTCAAAAAGAACAAATTCAAGCACAAATTAATTCTCTTTCAGCGACAACTGGTAGTTTAATGATTCAAGGAAAGAAAGATGAAGCGGAACAAATAAAAAGTGAAGTTGCGAATTATAAACTCCAATTGAGTAGCGATACTGAATTAGTAGAAATTGAGAAAAAGATAGAATCAATTCAGCTTCGGATCCCAAATCTTCCATCATCGCAAGTGCCTGTTGGCAAAACACCAGAAGAAAATATTCTTATGCGTGAAGGCGGTAGCAAACCTCAGCTTGATGCGAATGCAATACCTCATTGGGACTTGGCAAAAAAATATAATCTGGTTGATTTTGAATTAGGGAATAAAATCACAGGCAGCGGTTTTCCTGTCTATATCAATAAAGGCGCAAAACTGCAGAGAGCCTTGATTCAATATTTTTTGGATTATAACACTGGCGCAGGCTACATAGAATACCAACCGCCGCTAATGGTGAATGAAGCTACCGCATTTGGCACTGGGCAATTGCCAGATAAAGAAGGGCAAATGTATTATGTGCGTAAAGATAAATTTTATCTGATACCAACTGCGGAAGTGCCTGTGACAAATATTTACAGGGATAAGATTGTAAAAGAAAGTGAACTGCCGATCAAGATGACTGCTTACACGCCGTGTTTCAGAAGAGAGGCGGGGTCTTACGGAAAAGACGTCCGCGGGCTGAATCGTTTGCACCAGTTTGACAAAGTAGAGATCGTTCAGCTCGCTCATCCTGAAAAAAGTTACGACGTGCTGGAAGAAATGGTGACCCATATTGAAAAATTATTGCAGTCATTACAACTTCCATATCGCATTTTGAAATTATGCGGTGGCGATATGGGCTTTACATCTGCCCTGACTTACGATTTTGAAGTGTACAGCGCGGCGCAACAAAAATGGCTGGAAGTCAGCTCCGTCAGCAACTTTGAAAGCTTTCAGGCTAACAGGATGAAAATCCGGTTTAAGGATTCGGGTAATAAAATGCAATTGGTCCATTCATTAAATGGCAGCTCGCTTGCATTGCCGCGCATTGTTGCGTGCTTGTTAGAGAATCATCAAAGAGAAAATAGCATTCACTTGCCAGCCGTCTTGCATTCCTATTTTGGAGCTTCGTCTATATTGTAGTCAAATACTGAAACGCTGCACGGGGTTTTGAATTTTCATTTCGCTTAGGATAATTGTTTGTTAAATGAAATTTGCTCCTCTAGTCACTACTTTTTTATGATACATTTAGATTCATTAAACCTTGATTATGAAAAAGAAAATTTTACTATTTGCTACTGTTTTATTTGTTGTCAGTTTTTTTCAAGCCCATGCGCAAATTAACAAGGGAAGCATTTTATTAGGAGGGCAAATAAATTTTTACACACAAACAATCTCACCTGACCAGAAGTCCAATTGGATCAATGTTACTCCGGCCATTGGCAAAGCAATAAAGGATAACCTTATAGTTGGAATTGATGTTAATTATGCACGTTCCAGCAATGTTATGGGTGTTCCAAATAATCAAACCTCAAATTTGTTTGGCGCTGGAGTTTTTTTAAGACGCTACGTGCAATTGGGCAAAGGGTTCTATGTGTTTGGTCAAGAGCGTTTTGGAGCTTCTTATAACACGAGCAAAACAAATTAAAATTTTCCAGTTATATCGGATGATATTAAAGGTTACGCATTTGATTTCGGTTTTTACCCGGGAATTGCTTACCAGGTTAGCAAAAAACTTCAATTGGAAGCAGGGTTTAATAACATGTTTGAAGTGGGTTTTCAGCATAGCAAGGACACTGAAACTAATACTGGTATTGTTACTGATTCCAAAACGAATACCTTTTCTATCGGAACAAGCCTTAATAACCTGGTTTATTTTACTTTTGGGTTTAGGGTATTATTGTCCAAATAAGGAGTGGTTATTTATAAGATTCAAACATAAATTCATTTATTGTAAATGTTTTTCGCTCCAAAAATTTCTGCTTAAACTTTGCGTTGTTCCATAAGTCAAACCCAAAATCTTTCGGGATGGTTATAACCAATCAGTTGAAAAACCAGCATTTGATGTGGAGGGCAGGCTTTGGCCCCAAGGCGCAAGATTTAATCCAGTTGCCAACTATTTCACAGAAGTCTCTCGTTAAATCAATTATAAATGCTTCTTCCAATGCCCCCGCGTATTTCAACGTGGCAGATGGCAACCTGAAAGAAATGATGATGGGTATGACCGATGCGGGGAAAACGAAAAGGAAAGATCTTTCAGAAGAGGAAAAAAAATTCCTCCGCAAGCAGTCTGATAAAGACATTCGCAAACTTAACCTTGCCTGGCTCAACGAAATGGTGACCAGCGATGCGCAGCTTACCGAAAAAATGAGCCTTTTCTGGCACGGCCATTTTGCATCGCGCAACAATAATATCTTTTATGAGCAAATGCTGCTCGACCTAATAAGAAAAAATTCCCTCGGTAATTTCGGCGATTTGCTGCGGTCTGTGAGCAAAAGCGCTACCATGATCAATTTCCTCAACAACAATCAAAATAGGAAAAACCATCCAAATGAGAATTTCGCACGTGAGGTGATGGAACTATTTACGATAGGCCGTGGAAACTACACTGAAGTGGATGTGAAAGAAGCTGCACGTGCTTTCACAGGATGGGGCGCGAACTTGCAGGGTGAATTTGAGTTCAGAAAGCAAACCCATGACGCCGGCGAAAAGACGGTGCTTGGCAAGACAGGCAATTTTGATGGAGATGATGTGCTGAATATATTGCTAGCACAAAAACAAACGGCTCGCTTCATAGCAAGAAAAATATATCGCTTTTTTGTAAACGATACTGTGGACGAGCAAAAGGCCCTTTGGCTTGGCGACAGGTTTTATGGGAGTAGCTATGATATCAAGTCATTGATGGAAGACATTTTTACAAGCGATTGGTTCTACGATGCAAAGAATATCGCCGCAAAAATCAAATCACCCATTGAATTAATAGTTGGCATCCGCAGAATGCTTCCGATGAAAATAGAAAATGAAGATGTGCAGCTGGTCCTGCAATCGTTATTGGGGCAGGTATTATTCAACCCTCCCAACGTGGCAGGATGGCCTGGGGGAACTAACTGGATTGATAGCTCTTCACTGATGTTCAGGCTTCGCATCCCACAGATAATATATGAAGCTGATGAATTTGAATTGAAACCCAAAGATGATGACGATCAGATGATGGGCATGCGGGAAACCTTCCCTGCAGTGGTCAAATTGAAAGACCTTGGAAAAGGTAATGGACAAATGATAAAGGCGGAGATTTTTTGGAGTGATTATATGAACAAATTTGATACGGTGCCAAAAGAAAAACTAATTGGGGAAATAAGCAGGACGGTTTTGCAAACACCACAAGCTGTAAGCGGCGAGGTTTTACGGAAATATACGGATGCCAACAGCAAAGATTATTTTATTAAGACAGCAACCATCCAACTCATGAGCACACCGGAGTATCAACTTTGTTAGACAGCCGGTCGTTGCGAACTTTGAGGCAACGGGTCCGCAGCTACTTGAACACAAAATACATGATGTATGCTTATTAAGCGCAAAGAATTCATACAAATTGGCTCGCTGGCAACAGCATCATTGATGCTACCAGAGTTTTTGAAAGCTTTTAAGAAGCCAGCCATGCTGCCTGCCGGCAACAAGGTTCTTGT
>DATMMJ010000097.1:0-2639 GCA_035569795.1 Puia sp.
TTCAAGACCGATGTTGGTATCGTTGCAATGAATTATGATACGCAGCAACCGCTTATTTTTAAGAATTCAGTCGCAAGAGCGCATGGGGTTAAAAGTTCATTTGAGCCGGGCTTTGGAGTCAGCATTCTGGATGCAGTTGAGGCATCTTGTGCTGCATGCCCTATCTTTTGCAAAAAAAATATACATTCAACAAATAAAGGCTCTATTACCGCGATTGATGGTGGGTTCATTGCTAATAACCCAACTCTTTTTGCATTGATTGATGCCACAAAAGCATTGGATTATGATGTCAAAAATATTCGCATATTAAGTGTTGGGGTTGGGTCTTATATCGAAAAAGCCATCAGCAGGAAAATATCGTTGCTAAGAAGGTTTGAGATGGCACAAATTGCAAGCAGAGTAATGGTTGCCAGTTCAAATACCACTGAGGTCATCACCAGGCTTTTGTTTCCTGACCTAATCATTGAACGAATTAATGATAGTTTCCCAGAGCCAGAACATGGGACAAATATAACCGAAAAAGACCCCAAAAAACTGGAAAAAATGTTTCAGTTGGGCATCGGTTCATATGCCCGACATGAAAAACAAATCATCGAAGTCATTTTCTGAAATGTGATCGATTTTTGATAAAAGAAAATTTATGAACAATTATTCACGGTTGGCTGTGCCATTTTTAGAATTTAAGGATCAAATTATAAAATACAGAGATGAGGCACAAAAGATTTTGAGCCTTCCCATTTCTGACGAAGATAGCCTTGCAATGGTATCTGACCAAACAAGGGGGTGGGAAGCAGAAGTGAATGATACGCTAAGAAATTCTTTTGAGCAAAAGGAAAATTTACTTTATCGTGAATTTATAGAAACACCCCAGGAATTTCGGATACCTTCCTTCCAAAATGAGCAAATAAAAAAACCTTTGGGTGAAAGGGTCAAAGTAATTAATAATAGATTAATAGCAAAAAAGGAATTTCTGGATTACAACTTAAAGATAATAGAAGCTTGCGACGCGATAAAACAAGACGCAAATGTCGACCTTGTGCAGAGGAAGAAATATTCAATGCAGGAGAAATTAAATTTTCTCCTCAAAAAACTGTACGATTTGAATGATGATGCCAGTTATCCTTTTGAAATGCTTTTTGTAGGAAATGGGATTCCGCTGAAGAATATGCTGGAAGTTGGCCAGATAGCAACAATGCTTGAAGATAGCGGATACGTAATTTGTAATCGTGGAATGGGTAGCGAGATCACTGGCTCTATAACCGCGAGCGGCCAAATTTTCGTCGAGGAAGCCTTGCAGCCATATCAGGAAAATTATGACGAGATAACAAGCGACAGGGCCGAGATTGCTGAGGCAATAGATTCCATAAAAGAGCAGCTTATTAATTTAAGCTATGGCCAGGAAATTTTATTCAATGAGCTGGAGGAGTTGAAGGATTCTTATGGTAAAATGAATAAAAAGAATTGGGGCCAGCTTATTAAGGGTAAGCTTCTTGATCTTGCCTTGGCCAAATTGGTGGATAATGACACGATAAGCTTCATTTATGAGAGATTGACAGGACATGATCTTCATCTTCTGCATTGAAGAACCCTTCCGATTTGCTTCAATTTTTGCTGCTTATCAGATTCACGACCACCTTTGTAATCATATTCTTTTCGTCGGGCCTGCTCTATTTTGAACTTATAGTCAAGTTAGTATGTGTAACCTTGTTACTTAAATTATTGTGAGCATTTCACCGACGTGATGATCTTACCGTCACTCTGCTGGTTTTCCATAATGCGGTAAATGAAATCGCGATTTGTAAAATTGTGGTTGAACTCCAACCCATCCTCGACTCAGAGACAAATCAATGCGGCGGACGCGATGCCGATGGCGAGGCCGGCAATATTGAGAAAACTATACGTTTTGTTTTTCCATAGATTGCGGACTGCGGTTTTGAAATAATTTTTAAACATTGTTGAAGGTTTAATCAGGTAACGGGTTTTAGTCAAAATAAATGCCGAGTCGATATTTATTGGCAATCATCGTATTGTATTTTACAAATCGTGCTGCACTGTCCGATTTTGTAACACCAGGTGTTCATTAGTGAAACAGTTAGATGTGCATTAGGTAAGACCTGCGAAGGCAAATAAATTTTCCGCACAGTGCAGCATGCACTCTGGCTAATTTCACGATCAGCAATAACCGCACTTTCGCCTGTGGTTTCTGTTTTATTAGAACCTTCATTCAATGTTCACCCCAGTTTAGCTTTTGATTAAAGGGCTTCAAAAGGATCGCTTCATCCAAAGTCATTTTTTTTATGCCATCAATTCACCTTTCATTTCGAGTGGAAATTGATCGGCAAGTATATAACAGAGGTGTAGCTCTCTGTCAATCGAAGGCTTGTTTGCCAAATCCGCGATAATTCTTGCATATTCCTGACCGCCTAGTTTTGCGTTTGCCATGGTATGAATCCTCTCCCTATATCCAATATATTTTTTGTACAGTTTATTGGCCAAAACCTGCGCATCAAAAATATCTGTATCCGCCTTTTTCTTGATAGTACCGGCAACAGCACCCGTCTTTGCTTTACTGATCCAGTTATCAATTGTCAACAGTCCTTTACCTAAAAAGGTAATGTTTATTCTTCGCATGAATGTCT
>DATMMJ010000098.1:0-3238 GCA_035569795.1 Puia sp.
CATTTGTTGAAAAACAAATCTATCAATACCGCATTGGTTTTTACGCGCACAAAACACGGGGCAGATAAAGTAGCACAGCATCTAAGCCGCTCAGGAATAAAAGCCGAAGCCATACATGGCAATAAATCGCAGCAGGCGCGCCAGCGTGCATTAGCAAATTTTAAGGCACAGCAAACCAGGGTCCTTGTTGCAACAGATATTGCAGCAAGAGGCATTGATATCGATGAGCTCACGCACGTAATCAATTTCGAATTACCTAATGTGCCTGAAACCTATGTACACCGGATAGGCCGCACTGGTCGCGCGGGAGCCAGTGGCATTGCCCTTTCCTTTTGCGACATGGAGGAAAAAGAATTTTTAAGAGACATCCATAAGCTGATCACAAAATCCATCCCGGTGATCACGGATCATCCGTTTCCAATGACCAACACATCGCTGACACAATATCCGTCCAACAGAAACTCACCTCCCACAAGGCGTGTGCCTGCAAATGGATTCAGAGGAAATCAGCGTTCATGGCAGGGTTCTCAGAGAGCGAAATAATACAAAAAGCTAATCTCAATAATTTCAAAGCCCTGAAAATTCAGGGCTTTTTTAATGGATTATTTAATCCAGGCTCGCACGAAAGCCATACAGGCGGGCATGTTCATGGAAAAATAAATGAGTTGATATAATCCGTCCGTGGCAACGTATATATTGTGTGAGCTCCCGATGGTTTTGAACTCACAATCCATCTAGCATCTCCACCACTTTCTCTCTTTTTAAGATCAGATATCCCAGCCTGTCATTGCTGATGCCATCTTTTAACTGATAACTGAATTCAAGCTGTTCGTCTTTCACAGTAGTCTCAAAATATTTAAAAGTAATATTGGAATGTTGTTTCAAGTCTTCTCCTATCTCATACAAATGAGTCGAGAGAATAAATACAGAGTTTTTTATTTTGATAAGCCCTTCAATGACCGTAGAAGAACATTTCATCGCATCCTGAACATTGGTGCCTTTAAACAGCTCATCAATCAAGACAAGCCAATTATTATTGTTGTTGATTTTTATAATCGTGTTCTTGATGCGTTGCACTTCATTAAAAAAATAACTTTCGCCTTTTGAGATATTATCAACGACATTAATATTGCTGAGAATACCATCAAACAAACTGAGACGCATTTGTTTAGCCGGCACCCCCATGCCCAAATGCGCAAGGAATACAGCTATGCCTACTGCCTTGATGAAAGTGCTTTTGCCTGCCATATTTGCACCGGTAAGGAAGATAAAATTGTTTTGCGGGCTGAGCTGCATGTCGTAAGCAACAGGTGCAGAAACTAATATATGATAAAGCGAACCAGCCTCTACAACCGGCTCCCGCTTTTCCATGAAGACTGGGAATGTGAACTCTAATTTTCTCGTAGCCACTGCCATGGAAAACCATGCATCTAATCGCTCATGAATTTCAATGAGCTCCTGCGCCTGGTTCTTAAAATGGTTCTGTAGATGAAAGCCATAATAAGTCACCTGTCTCGGTGAAAATATTGTCCCTTGCTTTTTTGCCGCGAGCGATTGGATAACATCATGGCTCAATAGGAACTTTGCACGGCGCAGTAAGGAAGAGAGCATAGCCGGGCATTCCATGTCATTTAATAACTCAGTTAATTTGTTCATTCCCCTTACAAAATCCGCAAAATGCGAGACGGAATATTTTACGATGGAATAGTCAGGACCATGAAGAAACTTGAAAATGTTTGCGCTGACGAAATCGGAAGCAGATGGAACCGGGTCAAGAGGCGTTTCATAAAATTTTTCTATCACCATCACCGTGCCATTAGTGATAGATGGCGGCCAATGGTCTTCATTACTTAAAATAATGGATAGTACTTTTTGTGTGTCAGTGATTTGCTTTATGCTACTGAATGGTTGTTGAAAATATCGTATGAGGCAGTTCTTCCCGCCACTCGTCCGCGTAAAATCCAGCTTATGGAAAACAGATGCATCTTCTTCGCCATTAAAAATGGAAAGGTCCTCGAATGTTGTTTTGTCTATTTCCATATTTTTCAAAACCCCGTCCGGGCTTTAAGACCTGACAGGCTTTGTGGTTTTACCTTTTAAAAATCAATCTTTGACCATTCTGAGATTCATCAAACACTCCATTTCCATAAACAAGATGGCCATTTACGAATGTAGTTTTTATTGTGGCGGGGAAAACAAAATTTTCAAATGGGCTCCAGCCACATTTGTATAAAATATTTTCTTTGCTGACTTTGTATTCTTCATTCAAATCAATCATTACCAAATCGGCAAAATAGCCTTCGCGGATAAAGCCTCTTTCTGCGATTTGAAAGCATTTTGCTACTGCATGGCTCATTTTTTCAACCACTTTCTCCAAACTAAGTCTTCCTTCCTGCACATAATGCAGCATTAATAATAATGCGTGCTGAACGAGGGGGAGGCCGGCGTGCGCTTTTTCATATGGTTCATTTTTCTCCGCCCAGGTATGCGGTGCATGGTCCGTAGCTACCACATCCAAGCGGTCATCCAGCATCGCTTTCCACAAAGCTTCCCGATTATTTGGAGCTTTGATTGCGGGGTTACATTTGATCAAGTTGCCCATTTTCGCGTAATCATCACTAGTAAAGTGCAAATGATGCACACATACTTCGGCAGTAATTTTCTTTTCTTCTAATGGTATCATGTTCCCGAAAAGTTGCATTTCTTTTTCTGTAGTAAGGTGAAATACATGCAGTCGGCTGCCATATTTCTTTGCAAATTGGATTGCAGCCAATGATGATTCAAAACAAGCTTCCTCACTTCGAATCGCTGGATGATCGGCTGCCGTAAGAGGCCTAGATTCCAGCTTCATTTTTTCAAGGTTCCCTTTGATGATCTTTTCATCTTCGCAATGAGTAGCAATCAATATTTCGCTTTCGCGAAATAATTTATCGAGCGTAAGGTAATTGTCAACCAACAAATTCCCTGTGGATGAACCCATAAATATTTTTATTCCACATACTTGCGTCTTCTTTTCATTTGTTCTCAATACCTCATCCGCATTGGTGTTCGATGTGCCCATATAAAATGAATAATTGGCCAGTGATGTGCGAGAAGCAATTGCATATTTATCTTCCAGCAACCCTTGAGTGAACGCTGGTGGCACAGTATTTGGCATCTCCATAAATGAGGTAATTCCACCTGCTACTGCGGCTTTTGCCTCCGTGTAAATGGTTGCTTTATGAGTGAGCCCCGGCTC
>DATMMJ010000099.1:0-5585 GCA_035569795.1 Puia sp.
TTTGAATTTATCACAGTGAATCTTTCTGACGAAAATGAAACTATGGCATTTGTCAAGAGTGCCGTTACAAAACATGGAAAGATTGATGGTGCATTGCTCTTAGTAGGCGGCTTTGCGATGGGTAGTGTGGAAGCTACTGGCGGAGCCGAATTGCAAAAAATGTTCACGCTTAATTTTGAGACGGCTTATTTTGTCGCGCGGCCTTTGCTGCAGCATTTCAAAAGTACCGGTTATGGGCGGCTTGTTTTTATTGGTGCGAGGCCCGCGTTAAGAGCCGAAGCAGGAAAGGATATGATTGCCTATGCATTGACAAAATCCTTGTTATTCAAGCTTGCTGATTTTATTAATGAAGACGCGCAAGGAAAAAATGTTACTGCATCTGTTGTGGTCCCAAGCACGATTGATACCCCACTCAACAGAAAGAGCATGGCTGCTGCAGACCCTGATAGTTGGGTGAAGCCAGAACAACTGGCCGATGTGCTTGAATTTATATGCGGCAACAAGGGCCTGCCTGTTCGAGAGGCCGTATACAAGGTATATAATAATGCTTAAGGTTTTTATAGAGCTGGGGCCCTTTTGCGCAATTTTTAAAACTGCAGCATCTTTGCCTGTTCGGCAAAAATTAATTTTACTTCAAGAGAGTTTAGTTTTTCTAATTGTTTTTTTATTTTCTCTTCCGCATTACCGGATCCGGGTTTGATATGGGTAATGACAACGGGAAAATCTTTCAGTAGGGCATTGCCGGTCAATGATCCCAATACTTTCAATTCCTTCATTAATAATGTGGGGGTGAGGTGGCCAAAAAGCTGCCCTGTTGGTTGCTCGTCAGGAAAAGATGTTTCCACAAAAATGGCTTTTAGTTTTTTGGTATTGATCAGAGGAACAATTGTTTTCCAAAGCAAATAGAGATTGTTTACATTTTCGGTTGCATCCGCGCCTGTATCCCCTAAGTAAAGCAAGTAAGCATCCTGATACCTTATCAAAAAGGCTGTGCTTTTGTTAGGCTTAGCATGGCTTAATACAAATGGCTGTACAAACATCTTCGTGTTTTCAATGGCGGTTTCTTTCGTCGTATCTAAGAACACATAGTGATATTTACCCAAGAAAGGTTTATCCCCTGCGTCGGCAAAATTTGCCCAGTTTTGCCAGGTGAAATAATTATTTTTTAATACATCGATACAAAACGGCAAAGCATAAATATTTTTTGAAGAGTCATCCGGAGAATTTAGGATCAGCCCTGAAACATGGTCCAGATGCGGGTGAGAAATTACAAAGGCTTTGACTTTTGTTCTCAAAATGGCAACGGGGTCGCCTGTCAATAGACCATTTTTTACGGCTTGCTGCAGGCCGAAATGCAAAGTGCCCGCATCCAGGCAAATAAAATCGCTAGTACCTTCCAGGGCAACCATGTAGGATGATAGATTGCTTTCGTCCGTTCCTCCTTTTACGCCAAGTGGGATTATTTTGAAAATCGCGTCACTCCTGCCCTGTGCATGAAGACTTTGTGAGCAAATAAAAAGAGTGAGAAATAAAAGCCTCTGAGAAAAGTTCATGTAAATTTTGGTTAACGGGCAGATAGAAAGTTGACTAATTATACAACGGGTTTGTTTCCATTTCTACCTCTGCGATGTCTGAGTAATTCTTTATTTCATGATATAAAGTATCCCTTTCTACCGGCTCTCTTTTTGCCTGTTTGATCAAGGCGACTAGTTGGGCAGTTGTCAGCGAAGGATGTTGTTCTTCACTTCCGGCCATGGAATAAATTTTTGTGGAATCATCTATGGTTCCATCCAGATCATTCACGCCAAATGATAGAGTAAGCTGTGCGTTTTGGCGGCCGAGCATGGGCCAGTATGCTTTCAGGTGCGCAAAATTATCCAAATACAATCTGGCAACTGCATATAGCTTCATATCTTCAACCACCGTGCTTTCCGGGACATGGCTCATGTCATTGTCTTTGTTGCGAAATTTTAAAGGTATAAATGTGTTGAAGCCGCCGGTTTTATCCTGCAGTTTTCTCAGTCTCTCCATATGATCGATGCGGTGCACGTATTTTTCAATATGCCCATAAAGCATGGTGGCGTTGCTGTGCATGCCAAGGGTGTGCGCTGTTTCATGAATTTCCAGCCAGCCATCCGCGTCTACTTTGTCTGCCGAGATTTGCTGACGGATTTCAGGATGAAAAATTTCAGCGCCTCCTCCGGGCAATGAATCTAATCCGGCTTCTTGCAAGATTTTCAATCCCTGTTCATTGGAAACTTTTGCCTTGCGGAACATGTAATCCAGTTCAACGGCAGTGTAGCCTTTAATATGCAGATCAGGCCGATGTGCTTTGATTTGTTTCATGAGGTCAACAAAAAAGAGCAGATTTAATTTTGGATGGACACCACCGACAATATGCACTTCGGTTACGGGTTTACCGTCATAGCTTTTAATAATATGCATCATTTGGTCCGCGCTTAGTTCCCAGCCTTCTTCGCGGTGTGCATAGAGCCGTGAGTAAGCGCAGAACGCGCAAGAGAACACGCAAACATTGGTCGGCTCTATGTGAAAATTCCGGTTGAAGTACGTTTTGTTCCCATGCAATCTTTCCCGAACAAAATTCGCTAGCGCGCCAACATAGGGAAGGCTTGCCTTCTCAAAAAGAAGCAAACCTTCCTGTTCACTGATCCTTTCTTTGCTCAAAATCTTTTCTCCGATCGATTGAAGGTTTCTATTTTTTTCTGCCGAGATGATTTGTTTTATCGAGGGTTTCTCTGCTATCATAAATGAGTTTATAAGTAAGATGGCGAAGGTACGAAGACCGGAGAGGTTTTAAAAAACGCTCAGGCCATAGTGTTCGAATTTAGGGTAGATTCCTTTAGATCTCAGCGTTATTGTGCCATTTGTTCACCCCTTAAAGAGTTATAGTACAACTGTGCGACTAGGTAACCCGGGGATTAGTGGCTGCAATGTGGTCACGCCCGTAATTTTATTTAAAATTTGAATCTGGATTCAATATTATTTTATGCACAATGTATTATCTTCCGTGACCTGATTTTATCACCCAATACGAAATGTCTGTGAATATTAAACTGCGCCTTACGCTGATGAATTTTCTTGAATTTTTCGTGTGGGGCTCCTGGTTGATCTCTCTTGGAGGCTATATGATTGTAGTGCTTAAATTCAATGGCAGGGAAGTCGGCAGTATTTATGGTACAATGGGTCTTGCTTCCTTGTTTATGCCTGCACTACTTGGGATTGTCGCGGATAGATGGGTAAATGCGGAACGTGTGCTTGGGACCTGCCACATTATTGGCGCTATATTACTGCTGTGCGCATCAAGAATTACAGACCACTCGGCAATGTACTGGATCATGTTAGCAAATTCGATGATGTTTATGCCAACCATTGCGCTCAATAATACTGTGTCATATATAGTGCTTGAGCAAAAGGGTTTTGACATCGTAAAGGATTTTCCGCCCATCCGTGTCTGGGGAACGATTGGTTTTATATGTGCGATGTGGATGGTTGATTTATTGGGTTGGACAATCAGCCCTTTCCAACTCTATATCAGCGCCGCTTCAGGATTATTACTCGGGATTTATGCGTTTACCATGCCCGGATGCCCACCGGCAAAAACGAGCGAAAAAAAATCTTTAGTTTCTTCACTGGGCCTGGACGCTTTTGTACTATTTCAAAGAAGGAAAATGTGCATCTTTTTCATTTTCGCGATGCTGCTTGGCGCCGCCTTGCAAATTACCAACACATTTGGAGGCACATTCCTGCAGGATTTTAAAGTCAGCTATGCTGGTTCATTCGCGGTAATGCATCCCAGTGTGCTATTATCTGTTTCTCAGATTTCTGAGACCGGGTTTATCTTAACAATACCTTTTTTCCTGAGAAGATTTGGAATTAAAAAAGTGATGCTGATGAGCATATTTGCGTGGGTTTTCCGTTTTGGGTTATTCGGCATCGGTAATCCGGGGAGTGGGTTATTTTTATTGATACTGTCTATGATAATTTATGGTATGGCTTTCGACTTCTTCAATATTTCCGGTTCTCTGTTCGTTGAAAAAGAGGCCGATGTAAAAATCAGAGCAAGTGCGCAAGGGTTATTTATGCTGATGACAAATGGCCTTGGCGCTTATTTGGGAGGTTTGTTGAGTGGAAGGGTAGTGGATTATTTTACCGTTGGTGGCGTGAGAAACTGGCAAAATATCTGGTTTACTTTTGCTGGTTATGCGCTTTTGTTAGGTATTATTTTTCCGCTGGTTTTTAAATATACTCATGATCCCAAACAGATGGAGCAGGCGCATCATTGAAAAACACGTTTCCATGCTACTGTGTCTCTGAAATGCTCGTCCCCTAGTTCCAACTAACCTGTACAATTGGCAGTTTAACCGATAAATCCTTGCACACGCATATTATTTTATTTATTTTGTCGTTATCACAGTAATCAACCCCCGCGCATAGCTAAATTCTACTTCTAAATCTTTATTGGTTTGAGTGACACGAATGTGCATCTTGGGATTTTGCTGGAAGGCTGCCGTAAGAACGATCGCGCCAGCCAGAAACAATTATATGATCTGCTTAGTGGCTTTGCTTTGAAAACCTGCTACTCTTTCGGGGCATACCCTGTGCAAGACATTGCGCATGAAGGGTTTATTAAATTTTTCAAATACATTGACCAATTTGATGAGACCAGATACGAAGATATGCTTGCAACGCTAAAAGGCTGGTTCAAAAGAATTCTCATCAACACCTGCATTGACCATTATCGAAAAAATGCAGCATACAAAAAAATCAAATTCCTCACTAAAGAACCTGAAGAAATTCAAGATCATGGCAGTAACGGGTTTGATAATCTGTCATATAAAGAAATCATCAGTGCCATTGCGGAACTACCCCCGGCATATAAAACTGTGTTCAATCTTTTTGTTGTCGAAGGATTATCGCACGAAGAGATTGCCCGTCATTTAAGCATTTCTGTTGGTACTTCAAAATCAAACCTCTTCAAGGCAAGGGAAAAGCTTAAAAGCATTCTTTCTCAAAAGGGAAAATGTAAAGTGGGTCAGGGTAATGGCCTCCCTGGACAATTAAGTTTCGGTTAGCATGCCGCATGTTTTCTTCTAAGGCGAATCGAAAGCTTGCAGCAAAATATTTTTTATTCGAACAATTCGGGTTGGCTAGGATCATTTCTTTTCTTTTGCCACTCCATCACCATCGTTTTTGTGTAGTCAACCAGTTTAGTGCCAACCGCCTTCCAGCCCATCACCTCAGCCATTTTCACCACTTTGAATTTTGCGCTCCGTACCTGAGAACCCCGACCGCTTTGGACAATCAGGATTGGTTCAACATCTGTGGTCACAGCTCGCAATTCATTTCCTTCGCCTTCTTTAATAAAGGAAAATTTATTATGCAGGGTGGTTGTTTCAATTCTAAAGCGTTTGATGTTGTACTGCAATTTTTCTTTGTCAAGATAAACAGCCGTAACAATTTTCTCAGGATCGAATTTCTCAATGCGCATTGTCTTATCTCCTTCAAGTCTTTGTGTTAATTCCTGATCGGTTATTTCGTACGTGCCGTCATTATAAAAGACGATG
>DATMMJ010000100.1:0-7277 GCA_035569795.1 Puia sp.
GTCATCTATGAAAAATTGCACATTGTAATTCAGAAATCCCTTAACTTTCAATAATTGAAAAATAGATTATCCAACATTAAAACATTTTATTATGGCAGACAAGCAATCCATCTCAGATCAAGCAAATGAGCTCAAAGACAAAGCTTCTGCAAAATTGGGCGAATTAAAAGATCAGGCTAGCCATATTGCTGCTGATGTGCAAAAAAAGGCGGCCGAACTTTTAGATGAAGTGAAATCGGGCAAGCTGCAACAAGAAGCCGGCGAAAAATTTGATGAACTCAAAGACAAGGCAAGCCATATTACTGCTGACGTGCAAAAAAAGGCGGCCGAACTTTTAGACGAAGTAAAATCGGGCAAGTTGCAGCAAGAAGCTGGCGAAAAATTTGATGAACTAAAAGGTAAGGCACATCAACTTTGGGATAAGATTACTGGAGAGGAACAAAAAAAATAATTTCCCGGAAATGCAGCTGAGAAGAAGCGTGCAAACCATTGCGCGCTTTTTTCATAGCCCAAAATACAAAAACAGGGCTTTTTTTATTGAATCTGTGGGGAACCGAAAAGTCCATGCAAACACCAATTTCATCAGCGTGCTTTTTAACTTGCGGGGTTCAAAAAAGATTAGGAGGATATATCTAATCAAAAAATTCTTTACCAATACCAATGCATTTCATTTTACCGTTGTCTCCTCCTAACATAGAAGCCCGACCTATTGATCCTATCGCACAAACACCCTGAAAATAAACTTTGATTCAAAACTTTACAATGTTTTGCCCAAGTTTACCCCCGCGGCAAATTTTCTGGTATTCATTATGGTTATGATAAACTGGAATTGAAACAGGGCAAAGATTCCTTTTTACCGCTCAAATAATTTTTTTCATATTTAAAAATGGATATGTTCGGAAATCATTTGATAAGTATATTTGCAGTCCTTTTGAGAGATGCATTTGAAAAGATGAGCTGAATTCCTGCCATTGATTGCTCCTTCTGAAATTGTCATTGATCGATTGCATATCTATTAAAAGAAAACCATCCTGTCCCTTGTGCCGACATATTAGTTACGCAAAATATTCATTATAAAGTATGCGAAAAATACTATTAAGGCTTATACTAATCAGCGGCTTTATTGTTTTATTCTCTTCAGCTTTCTCTCAAACGACTAGTGACTCTTCGTTGCAAAACGCAACGCTGCAGAATTGTGTCCAGTATGCAATAAAGCATTACCCGCTTATACGGCAGGCTTTGCTGGATGAGCAGATCACCGAACATGAGATAAAAAGCAAGCTGGCAGATTGGTTCCCTCAAATCAGTCTCGCCGCGAATTATCAGAATTATTTCCAATTGCCTTCCGCATATTTCTCCGGCAATGTAGTAAAATCAGGCATTTATAATAATTCGACTGTTAGCGTGAGTGGCACACAAAATATTTTTAACAGAGACGCTTTACTGGCAAGCAAATCTGCTGGTGATGTGCGCAAACAAATCCGCCAGCTTACTGAAAGTGACAAGATAGACCTGGCGGTGAACGTGAGCAAGGCTTTTTATGATGTGCTCCTTACACAAAAACAAATTGATCTGCTTGATGAAGATATAGTCCGGCTTGAAAGAAGCTTTAAAGATTCCTATAATCAGTATCTCGACGGAATTGTTGATAAAACCGATTACAAACGTGCAACCATTTCACTAAACAATTCAAAAGCGCAAAAAAAAATCTACTCCGAATCGGTAAAAGCAAATCTTGCCAACCTGAAACTGCAGATGGGCTATCCTTCGGGCAATGATCTCGAACTGAAATACGACAGCGCGGAAATGGAAAAAGAAGTGTTGATAGATACCAATCAGACAGTGAACTATGACAGCCGCATTGAATACCGTTTGCTGATCACCCAAAAACGCCTGCAACAGGCAAACCTGCAATATAACAAATGGAGCTTTTTGCCTGCAATAAATGCATTTGGAAGTTATAACCCTTCGTTTTTTAGTTCCCAATTCTCCAGTTTATATAGTCAGAGTTTCCCATATTCTTTTGCGGGTCTTCAATTGTCCTTCCCTATCTTTCAGGGGGGGAAACGCTTGGCTAATATAAAAGTTGCCGAACTCCAGGTAACCCGTGTGGATTGGGATATTGTATCTATAAAAAATAGCATCAGTGCTCAATATGTACAGGCACTTGCATCCTATAAAGGTTATCTGAATGACTATTTTTCATTAAAAGAAAATGTCGAGCTGGCAAAGGATGTTTATAGCACTTTGGAACTGCAATACAGAGCCGGAGTGAAGACATATCTGGATGTGATCACTGCGGAAACGGATCTGAGGAGTGCACAATCAAATTATACAAACGCCCTGTATCAGGTCCTCAGCTCTAAATTGGATGTGCAGAAAGCTTTGGGAACGGTACAGTATTGAAATTGGGTTCACTTAAATGACGGCGAAGAAAACTCGACCAAAATGATCTTGTCCCTTTTTTTTCTAACAAGAGAATTAACGTCAACGAACAAATGAATATATTTTTATGGCAAGAAAAAAAATAAATGCCGGAGGTTGGATAATCCCAATGGCATTATTGATAGCATCCTGCGGCGACAAGCAGCCGACTCCGCAAATAATTCCACCAACATCAGTGGCTGTCTATACCGTTCAGGAAGGCAATGCATCCTACTATGATGAATATCCGGCTACCGTAACTCCGCTCAATCAGGTGGATATCAGGCCTCAGGTTGCGGGATATATTACCGGGCTTTTTTTTAAAGATGGCCAGCATATTTTGAGAGGGCAAAAACTTTATGAAATAGATCAGCAGCAGTACCATGCAGCATATCAGCAATCCTTGGCTAATTTAAATGTAGCAAAAGCAAATGAAGCAAAAGCCCAACAGGATGCTGATCGCTACACTGACCTGGCACAAAAAGATGCTATTGCAAAGCAAACGCTGGACCACGCGCTAGCCGACCTTCAATCGGCGAAGATGCAGGTGGAGGCGGCAAAATCAAATGTCGAAAATGTGCAGACCAACTTGAAATACTCAACCATATCTGCGCCGTTCTCAGGTACTATTGGTATCTCTCAAGTAAAACCCGGAACATCCGTCTCCGCAGGCCAAACTTTACTCAACACCATTTCCACCGATGACCCAATGGCTGTGGATTTTGCAGTTGACCAATCGCAGATAGGAAGATTCTCCCAACTGATTCAGAAAAAAACGTATGGTAAGGATTCTACTTTCACGTTGGTTTTGCCGGGGGCATACGGATACCCTTACCCGGGATATTTGAGTTTTTTAGACCGGTCAGTTGACCCGCAAACGGGAACACTCAAAGCAAGGCTCATATTTCCAAACTCCAAACAAATCTTGCGGCCAGGAATCACATGCAATGTGCGCGTACAAAACAGCGCAGGAATAAAAAGTTTGCTAATCCCGTATAAAGCAGTGGTAGAACAACTGGGCGAATATTTTGTGTATGTAGTCAACGATAATAAGGCAGTGCAGCACAAAATCACATTAGGCACAAGGATAAATGATAAGATAATTGTTAAAAGTGGACTGCATGTTGGCGAATCTGTGGTCACAGAAGGCGTCCAAAAGTTAAGAGACAGTGCGCTTGTACAGGTTGGGCCACCGAAAACGCAAACAGGAAAATAATTGGTAAACCTAAACTGATAAAAGATGCATAGGGACAAAACTGATTTGGTTTTTTCTGCTGTTTGCTCAGCGCTCCTTTGAGTGAAAAAGTTTCATGCGTCCACAACAATAAAATTATGGAACCGACAAATATATTCCTAAGAAGGCCAGTAACGGCAATAGTCATCTCACTGGTGATCGTGATGGTGGGCACCTTAGCAATTCTCAATATGCCAATCAGCCAATATCCAAATATTACTCCACCCACCGTGCAAATATCCAGCAACTTCACTGGGGCAGATGCGCAAACAGTTGAGCAAACGACGACCACCGCCATTGAAACGCAAGTGAACGGAGTACCCGGCATGGCTTACATGCAAAGCAATAGCGCAAATAATGGCCAGTCAACCATTACAGCTACGTTGAATATTGGCGCAGACCCAAATGTAGTTGCACTTGATATTCAAAACCGTGTTGGCATTGCAACGCCTACCTTGCCAAGCCAGGTGCAACGTTTGGGTATTACTACTTTGAAACGCAATCCGAGCATACTCATGCTCGTAGCCGTTTATTCGCCCAGAGGAACCCATAGCATCCCATTCACAGACAACTATGCAAATATTTATGTAAGAGACCAGTTGTTGCGTGTGCCGGGGGTTGGGGATGTATTTAGCCGCGCAGATAATTTCAGCATGCGCATCTGGTTAAAGACAGACAAGCTTGCCCAGCTTGGGCTCACTGCCAACGATGTACAAAATGCGATCAATGAACAAAACATCCAGGTCGCAGCAGGTTCTGTCGGGACGCCTCCGCAAAATTCATCCTCCTCCTTTGAGTTCACCGTATTTACCAACAGCAGGCTTACCTCAGAAAAAGATTTCGAAAATATTGTCGTGCGTTCCAACCCGCAACAGAGTTCTATTGTCTACTTAAAGGATGTTGCAAGGGTGCAATTGGGCAAAGTAAGTTACACTGCCAATTCATTTGTTGACGGGCAACGGGCTTCTTACCTGCTCGTGTACCAGGCGCCGGGATCCAATGCATTATCCACTGCCGAAGGTGTCTACGAAGCAATGGCTGGCATGAGGAAATATTTTCCTGCCGACATTGACTATAGAGTACCTTTTGAATCCGTTACGGTCGTAAAAGTTTCGATACAGGATGTTGTAAAAACATTATTGATCGCCTTGCTGCTAGTAACGATTGTTGTTTTTCTCTTCCTGCAAAACTGGCGCTCTACTTTAATACCTGTGCTTGCCATTCCTGTTTCCATTGTTGGGACGTTCATATTTTTTGTACCTCTTGGTTTCACCATCAACACCCTTACCATGTTTGGTTTTGTGCTTGCTATCGGCATTGTGGTGGATGATGCGATTGTCGTCGTTGAAGCCGTGCAGCACTATATTGATACCGAAAACATATCAGCCAAAGAGGCTACCGCAAAGGCTTTGAAAGATATCTCAGGACCCGTTATTGCCATCGCATTGATACTGGCTGCTGTGTTTGTGCCTGTTGGTTTTATTCCCGGCATCGTGGGCAGGCTCTATCAGCAATTTGCCATCACGATTGCCATATCAGTGCTTATCTCAGCATTTGTCGCCCTTTCGCTCACGCCTGCCCTTTGCTCTTTAATGCTCAGGCCACAGAACATCAATAAACAATCTCGAGGACTTAACAAATTCTTTTTCTGGTTCAATGTAGGCTACGAAAAGCTGAATCTAAAATATACTTCCGGCGTGAAGGGATGGATAAAAAGAGCGCCGTTGGTAACCATCCTGCTATTATGCATCATTGCAGGCGATGTGTATCTTTTCAAGACCAAGCCAACTGGATTTATCCCAACCGAAGATGATGGCCGGGTGTACATTACATTTGAAATACCTGAAGCAGCTTCGACAACACGAAGCCTTACCGTGCTGGACAGCATGATGAAAATTATTAAAGATGTTCCTGGCGTTGCACACTATGCCGCCCTGGGAGGGCTAAACGTGTTAACATTTGGCATCAAATCCAATGCGGGAACCATCTTCATGATGCTTAAGCCCTGGGATGAAAGAAAAGATAAATCACTACAACTGCAAGGCGTGATCGCTGAACTTACTAAACGCCTCTCAGCGCTCAAGGAAGCAAAGATTGTCGTGATCCCACCTCCTGCCATTCCGGGCCTTGGCAATGCCGGCGGTTTTAGCATTCAGATAGAACAGCGCCAATCAAATGACGACATTAAGACTTTTGAAAGGTATGTAAACAGTTTTGTCTCTGAAGCAAACAAACAGCCGGAGATTGGAGGCGCTTTCACTTTCTTCTCTGCACATACTCCCGGTTATCAGGTGGATGTGGACAGGGATAAATGCAAAAAACTTGGATTGAATCTTTCAGACGTTTACAGTACGATGCAAATGTATATGGGAAGCACCTACATCAATCAGCTAACCATTTACGGAAGAAATTTTTATGTCGTGGCACAGGCCGATACGAATTTCCGAAACGATATTAGAAGCATCGGACAGTATTATGTAAAAAATACAGATGGGCAAATGATACCACTCAGCACAGTAGTAAATTATAAAATAACAGAAACTGCTCCACTGATTTCTCATTTTAATATATACCGCAGCGCTGAAATAGATGGAAATGCAAAGCAAGGTTTCAGCAGCGGCCAGGCAATACAGGCACTGCAACGTACGGCAGATAAGGTTTTGCCTGAAGGGTATGGTTATGAATTTTCTGGCCTGAGCCTGCAAGAAATAAAGTCAGGTTCCAGCGCTGTGTACATTTTTGCTTTATCTGTAGTATTCGTGTTTCTATTTCTTGCTGCATTATACGAAAGTTTTTCTGTACCGTTTTCGGTGCTGCTTGCCGTGCCTATCGGCGTATTCGGTGCCATACTCACCTTAACGTTTATCCCCAGATTAAGCAATAACGTATATGCACAAATTGGTTTGATTACACTTATCGGCCTGTCAGCAAAAAATGCAATTTTGATCGTTGAGTTTGCAAAAGAAAGAGTGGACCGAGGTATTGCTCTGGTTCCCGCAACGCTGGACGCAGTAAAGCTACGCTTGCGGCCCATTTTAATGACTTCCATTGCATTCATACTCGGTGTGCTCCCGCTTGCTTTGGCTACAGGAGCGAGCTCTGTTGCACGCAACACGATCGGCTCCACGGTGCTCGGGGGCATGCTTGCAGCCACAGGCCTTGCGATTTTCATCGTGCCGGTTTTATTTGTTGTGATCACAAGAGCCGCTTACGGAAAAAAGAAATTGGAGGAACTGCAAAATCAGAAAGGATCCCACACTGAAACTGCTTGAATCTGTAGTTTGCATTTTCCGGCTTGACAAGTAACCGGTTGACTGCGGCAGTGGGTTGCAATATTATCTGATGTGAAATATTTCAGGCTTTAGCCAGAATCACTATTTATCGATGGCGGAGTTTGTCTTGCTCCAGGCGGGAATCTGCGCTCCCATCTCGGGCGTTTTATATGGCCAAAGTTCATTTACTAGAGGTTCTTCCACTATAGAGTGTATGACAGAAATGGACTGCAGAAAATATAAACCCCGGCTACACACTCCTTACAAAAGCTCAGCAGTTCATTACCGGGATAATATTTGGTTTTTCTTTGTTATGCGGCAATTATTTCTCGTTGATATTGTACAAT
>DATMMJ010000101.1:0-3626 GCA_035569795.1 Puia sp.
AGCATTAGCGCCGACGATCCTGAAAAAAAACAAAAGGCACTCCAGTTCCTGCAATCGCAACAAGCCTCCAACATAAATTATATTTTCAGCACTGACGACAGGTACAAACTAATCGATGCCGTTGATCCAAAATGGCAAGGCGCACTCCCATACACATTGCTGATCGAACCAGGTGGCAAGATCGTCTATCGAAAAGATGGGGCAATTGATCCGGCTTCTCTTAAAAGGGCTATAGTAGAAGATCCCAGTATAGGGCGTTATTATTAGATTTCTTCATGACATCAATTTTGCTTTTCGTGATGGTGGTTTTAAATTTAAGAATGGTTTCCCATTCACATGACAAAATGAAAATGGATTATTAATCGGGTAGAGGTTTATTGAAACTGCACGGAGTGATTGGCTAACCTGTATATTTGATGAGGTTAATATCATGATCAAATTCCTATTTAGGGCTAACGGTCTCTAAAAGAAACCTGATGACAGGACACTTCGTCAAGGAAAGAGGACTGGCTAAATGGTTTTTCATCCACTAAACAAAAATTTTTCGGATATACTTATTTAAAACATGCACAAAAACTCAACATGAAATCTGTAAAACATTTTTTTATTATTTTGTTCCTGCAATCACTTTTTTTACAAGTCGCGACGGCCCAACAAAAACAATTTAAAGCTCTGATGGTGACAACAACAAGAGGATGGCATCATGAATCCTTGCACTCTGGTGTACTTGCTATCCAGGAATTGGGCAGGAAGAATTTCTTTGATGCGGTGCTCTTTGAAAACCCGAATGGTTTCACAGATGAATTTGTAAAACAATTTCAGGTAATTATTTTCTTAAATACTACGGGCGATATTTTTGATTCAGCACAACAAAAAGTGATGGAGCGTTTTATCCAATCCGGCAAAGGGTTTGTTGGAATCCACAGTGCATCGGATACAGAATACGATTGGGATTGGTACACCAAGCTGGTAGGCAGGATGTTTCATATCCACCCCGCAATACAGACAGCGAAGCTGAATATAATTGACCCCAGTTTTCCCGGCCTCCAAGGTTTTACCGGCAATAAATTGTGGACAGATGAGTGGTATGAATTCGGGCCAGAGAAAGTGCAAGGGCTTAATTACATCATGGCAGTGGATGAAACCTCCTATAACCCAAATGTGCAATGGGGCGAAAAAAAAGGGGTGGGCATGGGAAAACTGCATCCTGTAGCATGGTTCCATAATTATGATGGTGGCCGCTCATTCTATACTGCACTAGGTCATATGCCTGCAATCTTTAGCGACCCCTCGTTTTTGAATTTCTTGTACGCTGGTATCTTTTGGGCTGCCACCGGAAAGAAATGAAGGATCTAATTTTAGGAACCAAACAAACAATCATGATACCAGTTAAAGCTTATGCAGCACAAAGCCCTACTTCCCTGCTCGCCCCATATCATTTTGAAAGAAGGGATTTAAGAGAACACGATGTGCTGGTTGATATTTTATTTTCAGGCGTATGCCATTCTGATCTGCATCAGGCAAGAGATGAATGGGGTGGCTCTATGTACCCCATGGTCCCGGGACATGAGATCGTAGGCAAAGTGATCAAAGTCGGTTCTCATGTCAAAAAATTCAATATAGGCAATACGGCAGGGGTAGGTGTAATGGTAGATAGTTGCCGTATATGCAAGCCATGTAAAAGCTATATGGAACAATACTGTGCTGAAGGCATGACCGGCACCTATAACAATTATGAAAGAGATAAGGCGACTATAGCGCAAGGTGGGTATAGCACACAGATTGTCTGCGATGAACGCTGGGTATACCATGTTTCCGACAAACTGGATCTTGCAGGCGTTGCACCTCTATTATGCGCAGGCATCACCACATATTCCCCGCTAAAATATGCTAGCGTAAAACCAGGTGATAAAGTAGCTGTTGCAGGACTTGGCGGCCTGGGGCACATGGCTGTTAAATTTGCTGTGGCGATGGGCGCAGAGGTGACCATGCTCAGCACATCGCCATCAAAAGAAAAAGATGCTAGAAAGCTCGGCGCTCATCATTTTGTATTGAGCAACGATCAATCGGCTATGAAAAAATTGGAAAGCCATTTTGATGTGGCGCTGGATGCAGTGAGCGGCAACCACGATTACGAGATTTATTTAAAGCTCCTGAGTGTAAGCGGCAAATTGCTGATAGTAGGTTTGCCAAAAGACGAGCCAAAAGTAAATCCATTTGAGCTAATCAAAAATCGTCGCTGCATCATAGGCTCTATGATTGGCGGCACTGTCGAAACGCAGGAAATGCTTGATTTCTGCGCCGAGAAGAATATTGTTGCCGACGTGGAGGTGATATCCATGCAATACATTAATGAAGCCTATGAGCGCATGCTTAAAAACGATGTGAAATACCGTTTCGTTATTGATATGGCGAGCCTGAAATAACTATACCATTTTCGATGCTGTACAATGCAAGAGGCGACGTCTTTTAAAAAGGCATCGCCTCTTTAGCTTATTGCTATTGGTAATTACTAACCATTCGTTGCCCGTAACACATATAAAACCTCAGATGGGGCAGTACACATAAACAGACGCATTAGCTCTCAATATTTTCTTATTTTACGTTGCGAAAAAGAAAACAACCCGCATGGTGAATTCTTTTCCATATTTATTGCTATGCCTGTTTGCAGGTATTCTCTTCATAGTTATTCTAACTGCAAAGTTCAGAGTGCCTGCCTTTTTTGCGCTCCTTGCCGCATCTTTTTTGGTCGGATTGGCAGTGCAAATGCCTTTAGCTGTTATTCTGAATACCATTAAGGAAGGGTTTGGCAATATCATGAAATCATTAGGGTTGATCATTGTGATGGGTACTACACTTGGAACAGTGATGGAGCATAATGGAAGCATTGCAGTGATGAGTGAATTCATCATCCGGAAAATGGGGGAAAAATATATCGCACTGTCCATGAACATCATTGGATTCATCGTAGGCATGCCCGTGTTCTGCGATTCGGGCTTTATTATATTAAGCAGCCTGAACAAATCAATTTCCCGCAGACTAGCCATCTCTCCACTCATCACCAGCATTTCGCTCGCTACAGGTTTGTTATCGGTTCATTGCC
Source organism: Puia sp. (assembly GCA_035569795.1). Classification (GTDB taxonomy): domain Bacteria; phylum Bacteroidota; class Bacteroidia; order Chitinophagales; family Chitinophagaceae; genus Puia. The sequence goes on from DATMMJ010000101.1 coordinate 3,104, forward strand.
TAATACCTCCACATCCGGGAGCTGCTGCTGCCGCAGCCTTGTTGGGAGTTGATTTCGGGAAACTATTGCTGGCCGGAATATTGATAGCTATTCCTGCTTCGCTGGCCGGATATTTATGGGCAGTCTATGCAGGGGGAAAAATGCATGTTGAATTGCCGGAAGAGGAATCAGCAAAAGTTCCTGCATCTGATCTGCCTTCTGCAATTCAGGCATTTCTGCCAATCGCTGTTCCCGTACTTCTAATGGCTGCCAGATCATTTGCAACATGGGGAAAGCCGGCTTCTGGAATATGGCCTGACATAATTTCCTCAGCAGGAGAACCTGTGATAGCGCTTGCAGCAGGTGTTGTGCTGGCATTGATGAGCTGGAAGGGAAAGCAAATAAAAATTGTAAGCGCATTGCTTGGCGAAGGAGCGGAAAAAGCAGGAGGCATCCTAGTGATCATCGGGGCTGGCGGGGCTTTCGGCGCGGTATTAGCAGCAATGCATTTCGGGCAGCATTTTAGCCATGTATTGCCCTTGGC
>DATMMJ010000102.1:0-5327 GCA_035569795.1 Puia sp.
TTTTTTGGGTGTGCCGTTTAATATCGCATCATACGCCTTACTGACAATGATGATTGCGCAGGTTTGCAGGTTAATACCCGGAGAATTCGTGCACACATTTGGCGATGTGCACTTGTATAACAACCACGTGGAGCAGGCAAAATTGCAACTGACAAGAGTCCCATTTGCGCTGCCAAGGATCCATATCGACACTTCCGTGAAAAGCATTTTTGATTTTGACTTTGAAGATTTCAGATTGGAAGATTACCAGAGCCACCCAGCCATTAAGGCCACAGTAGCGGTGTAGGGACCAAATGATAATTTGGAAATGAATGCTTATGAATCAATAATTGTCTTTTTTAAAATAATTGGTTTGTCCTATAGAGCAAGACTTAGAAAATGTCGCAGATTTTAATTGACCAGCCAACTTTTTAATTCCTTATTTTTAATTCCCATATTTCTAATTCCATATGCTCATCTCTTTAATCGTTGCAGCATCTGAAAATAATGTTATTGGCAAGGACAACCAGTTGCTTTGGAGATTGCCCAATGATACAAAATTCTTCAAGAATACTACCTGGGCGATGCCTGTAATCATGGGAAGGAAGACTTTTGAATCCATGCATGGTGAGCCATTGCCGGGTAGATTCAATTTTGTAGTCTCGCATAAAAAAGATTGGAAGCCCACCAATGAAAAAGCACAGGTTGCCGCTACTTTGCAACAAGCAATCCAACTGGCAGACCAAACAGATTGTAAAGAAGCATTTATTATAGGTGGAGGCCAGATTTATTCCGAGTCCATATCGATAGCTGACAGAATTTACATGACACGTGTCCATACAAAAATAGATGGGGATGTTTTTTTCCCGGCAATTAATGAATCAGAATGGAAGATCATTTCGAACATTGATTTTTCCGCGGATGAAAAACATCAATACGCTTATAGCTTTCAGGTTTGGGAAAGAACAAGAATTAGTAATGAAAATTGAGTAACAAGGTTTTTAGCTAATTTCGCTTAAATCCGGCCAGTGACCCTTTCTCCTTCCAGAATTCTCATGCCTAATTTCTAATTTCACAAAGTGTATTCCAGACGACAATTATTATTTAAATATATAAGCCATTACTTCACCGCATCCAATGGTAAAGGCCACGGTATTCACTCCCCCTTCGTATATGATTTTGTACAAAATGTGTTAAACGATAAAAGGAGTTTTTACGCATACTCACAAATTGAAGAATTGCGCAAACAATTACTAGGGGATCCCACTATTATACAGGTGGAGGATTTCGGCGCCGGTTCTCGCGCGTCAAAAAATAGAGAGCGCTCCGTTTCTGACATTGTCAAATATGCTTCAAAAAATAAAAAGATGGCGCAGTTGCTTTTCCGCGTTGCAAACCATTATCAGCCTAAAACCATAGTTGAGCTAGGCACTTCGCTCGGAATATCTTCAGCTTATCTTGCCTCAGCGTGTCCGAATGCGAAATTATTTACCATTGAGGGCTCCGCGGCGATTGCAAAAATAGCAAGCAAAAACTTTCAATCTTTAGGCTTACATAATATCGAAATGGTAACTGGAAATTTCGACAACGCCATCGCTAGTGTCTTAAAAAAGACCGGCAAAATTGATTTGGCTTTTATTGATGGCAACCACAGGAAAGAACCGACATTAAGTTATTTCGTCCAATTGCTTGAGCACTCACACCCATTATCCATTTTTATTTTTGACGATATACACTGGAGCGAGGAAATGGAACAGGCGTGGGATATCATCAAAAAAAATAAAAGAGCAACGCTAACCATAGATATGTTCTTTTTGGGGCTTGTTTTTTTCCGTGGAGAATTTAAGGCAAAGCAACAGTTCACTATCCGTTTTTAAAAACCAGTACCCCAAAGCTGATTAAAGAGTCGCCAAACATCCATGGATAATCGGGGCGATTCTTACCCATTGTGTTAAAACGCAATTATGGTCCTGATACCCGAAGTGCGGCATCAGTGGGTCGTAATGTCCTGATAAAATTACCCTAATCAGCAAAGCCGACGGAGGAGAGTAGTAATTCTGAAAATCAGTTCATAGATTTGCCCCGTGCAACTTCCGGAAAAATTTTTGCAATCATTACAAAACATTTCTGGCTTTGATGAAATGGAGTTTGTCAAAACTCATCAAAGCAGAGAACAAATTACATCCATCAGGAGAAATCCACAAAAGGCTTTAGATTTACTCTCCGACACTCCCCAAATGCCACCGGTTCCCTGGTCCTCACACGGGTACTACCTTGCTGAACGTCCTTCATTTACTTTTGACCCATTATTTCACGCAGGCGTATACTATGTGCAGGATGCATCAAGCATGTTTTTAGAGCAGGCATTGAAACAAAGTGTTGATTTGACAAAGACTTTGCGCATACTTGATTTGTGTGCAGCGCCCGGGGGTAAATCAACATTGATACAATCCCTTGTTTCAAAAGAAAGTTTGCTGGTCAGCAACGAAACAATAAAATCGAGGGTACATACCCTTGTTGAAAATCTAATCAAATGGGGCGGCGCAAACGTTGTCGTTACCAATAACGATCCAAGAGATTTTGCAAGACTTGCGGATTATTTTGATGTGATGGTGATCGATGCCCCATGCAGTGGCAGCGGCTTGTTCCGCCGCGATACGGATGCAATAAACCAGTGGAGTCCAGAAAATGTAAATCTCTGCAGCCAGCGACAGCAAAGGATTTTGGCTGACGCTTGGCCTGCTTTAAAACAAAATGGCATTCTGATTTATTCCACATGCTCTTACTCAACCCAGGAAAATGAAGATATATTGGATTGGATGATGGAGCATTTAGACTTGACCAGTATCCGGCTACAGGTGGATGCCGATTGGAATATTGTAGAGACGGTTTCTCCTAAAAACAATGGATATGGTTACCGTTTTTATCCGGATAAAATAAAAGGCGAAGGCCTTTTTATTGCAGTGATGAAAAAAAAAGAGCAAAAAGAATTTCTTTTACCAAAAACTAAAAAATCTTTGTTTGAAAATCCTGCAAAATCTGAACTTGCAATTGCGCGCCAATGGTTGAAAAGCGAAAGTGATCTGGCAATCATAAAAAAAGAAAATCTTGTATATGCCCTCGCCGAAAAGTCCGTAAATGATATTAATCTCCTGCACGCCTCCCTATACATAAAAAAAGCCGGTGTCCGTTTGGGAAGAATAACTTCCCATGAATTAATCCCTGACCATGAGCTTGCACTCAGCAATATTATCAATCCGCAAATAAATGCAGTTGCGTTGACTAAGGAACAAGCCATTCAATATTTAAGAAAACAAGATTTAGTGGTTGAGACAAATCTTAAAGGCTGGGCAGTGGTAAAATATAAATACCAGAATTTAGGATGGATCAAAATCCTACAGAACCGAGTCAACAATTATTATCCCTCTCCATGGAGGATATTAAAAAGGGAAGATCAAATACGTCTATAACGAACCAGATAAAGCAACGTATTTTCAAAAGTTTCGAACGATTCGGGATAGCTATCGCCGCCCAGGTTATAGCAGGTCAGCATATCTTCTCCATCAAATTTGTAAATGCATTTAAATATTTTTCCCTTGTTTGGGCCATACAAACTGGTAATATGCAGCCCTTGGCGACCGGAATCATCAGCCATTTCAACAACGCCACTGTCAATCACTTCATTTTCTATCAGTTGATAGGAGGTCTCGTCTAGTTCAAGACGAAGATTTTCAAAAGCAGCCACTGGCAAGGGCTTACCGCCAAGTTCAGCTTCTGTTATTTTCCATTTCCCTGTGATTTTCATGGCTCTAATTTACATTTTTTAGTGTTTTATTTGCAAGATATTTCCCCATCTTTGCATATGAATCTCTGAAAAAAGCTACTATGAAAATATTTGGCGCATTTACTGTGATCAGCTTGTTTTTTGTTAGCCTCGCTTTCTCTCAGTCATCAGATTTATCGGTGCACGGAGGACTTGACAAATTATATTTGTTTCATACTGTTGTCGCAAAAGAGAACTGGTACAGCGTTGGAAGGATTTATAATGTTAGTCCAAAGGAAATGGCGCCCTTTAACGGGCTTACTATTGAAAACCCTTTAAGCATCGGTCAGGAATTAAAGATCCCGTTGACAAATATTAATTTCGCACAAGACGGCAAAAAAAAGGCTGATGAAACTTTTGTGGCCGTTTACCATATAGTGCAACCCAATGAAACGCTCGCCCACGTCAGCGATGCATACAACAGGGTGCCAGTGGAGAATTTGGAAAAATGGAACAAGATAAAAAAGGACGGGGCAAAGGAAGGATTGCAGCTAATTGTCGGCTATCTCAAAGTCAAAAGCTCATTGTCCTATCTTGCCGACAGGGGAACAATGAATTATGAGGCAGCTGCTGCTGCTGAGAAAAAAAATATTGTTGAAAAACCTGCAGAGAAACCTTTTACCATACAGGAAATAAAGAAAGCGGAGGTGGTTTCAGAAAAACCGCAGACCACATCAAAACAAACAAAAGCAGCGGATTCCAAGACTAATGCCAGTAATGACAATAAGCCTGCTTTCACTAGCATGAGCAATGCCACGCGTTCCAACCACGGTTATTTTAGCAACGATTATAATGAAGGGAGCAATAAAATAGCCGGGCTTGCTGGAACATTTAAAAGCACAAGTGGGTGGAATGATGGCAAATACTATGTACTTGTAAATAATATACCCGTTGGAACGATTGTGAAAGTCGTTGCGCCTGCCACGCAAAAAAGCGTGTATGCCAAAGTGCTTGGGCAGCTTCCTGACATGAAAGAAAGCGAAGGCCTAACTATTCGCATCAGCAATGCTGCCGCCAGCGAATTAGGCGAAGGCGAGGGGAAGTTTAATGTGCAGGTTTTGTATTAGCCAGGATCGCTGTCAGGAAATCAAAATTGCAAGAACGCCCTGTTTGCAAGTATGTGGCTCTTGTGGGATTTTTGAATATTTGTAGGTGATTTTATGGGATTTGATTTAAGCCAAAAAACAATTAATAAAAGCTAATCTTTTTATTTCTAGTTAAAATCATCTGCATCATAATCCTGGTCGCCCCCATATGATCCAGGGCCCAGGTTCACCATTGAGCCTATCAGATCTTTGAACTCAATCTTCCCATCAACGATCTTCTTGCTGATCAGAGAATATGTAGCCAGACCATGAAGTACAAACTCCATCAGCAAGGCAGTTTCTTTTTCACCGGCATGCTTGAAATATTTTTTTATGAGCGCATGTAGCCCATCCACTTTATACAATTGTTGCACCTTATCATCATCTTTTGTATTGAAAAATAAATTCAATTGATTGCCTTTGTCAAACCATACTATGAT
>DATMMJ010000103.1:0-5144 GCA_035569795.1 Puia sp.
ACATCGCCTGCAGAGGCCACACTTGTACCAAATTTTGGACTGCCCGTTAAAGTGGCTGATGCGGTAGTGGATAGACCTGCGATACTACCTGGAAAAACATACGCATTACCACCATGATCTCCAACGATCACGTCGCTGTAGCCATCGCCATTGACATCGCCAGCGCTCGCCACACTCCAACCAAAATTTACGCCGGCCTCAGTTAGTGTGACTGAAGCAACAGAGGAAAGACCACCGCCTGCGCCCAAGAATACGTAGGCCTTGCCAGCTGCGTCCCCCACAACTACATCCGAGAAGCCATCGCCATTGACGTCTCCTGCGCATGCCACAGTTGCTCCGAAATTTCCTGTCGCTTCATGTAAAGTAGTGGCTATCGTGCCTGACAGGCCTAAAGCGCTGCCTAAATAAATATATGCATTATTGGACGGGACTGCACTGACAACTACATCCGAGAAGCCATCGCCATTCACGTCACCTGCGCTTGCAACGCTGATGCCTCCGCCAAACGCCCCCAGACCGGAAATCGTCGTAGCAGGTACAGCCGACAGACCCGAGCTGCTACCCAGATATACGAATGCGTTCCCGCGTGCGTCGCCAACAATTACGTCACTGAAACCATCCCCGTTCACATCGCCAGCACTTGCAACGCTTGTACCGAAATTCACCCCTCCACTTAAGGTGGTTGCAATGCTGGATGAAAGGCCAGATGCACTCCCCAGATAAATATATGCGTGACCAGAAGCATCCCCAACAACCACATCGCTGTAACCATCACCATTCACGTCACCTGCGCTGGCTGCGCTCCATCCGAAATTGCCGGAGCCTGTTAAGGTGGTAGAAGGAGTGGTGCTGAGTGGGTCAATTGTAACGGGATATGCCGCCCCTGCAACTTCGGTAATTATGTCAAAATTATTATCTCCCACTACTTCCATCCTTGCAGTTAACGGTTTGCCATTAGCGTCCCAGGCCCGAAGATCGTTGTAGGTGATTTTATTTTCTAACCCATCGGGGCCTTTCTTTTTTGCAAAATGAAGCTCTCTGTCATGTACCTTATTCACTACCCAATCCCCTTTCGCTTTCATGCTGACTTTTAATTCTTGCACACTAGAGGCTGGTTTTTGTCTCACTATAAAGTTCTGGCGTATACCCTTCGCACTATTTTGATACTGAATCGAGTAGGCGTCTCCGAAATTGTATTCTACGGTGTTGTCCTCACCTGCAACCTGCGAAACGGTGCTCTGGGGGCGCTTAAATGATTTACCATTCTCAAAGAGCCCCATCACTACTATACTTAATTGCCAGTCGTTTTGGAGCTGCTGTTTTTTATCCTGTAATGGCAATTTCTGAATGGAAAACTGATAGGGGCTGTACGATGCCTTTAGATCTTGCGCTCTGTTGATGCTCTGAAAAGTCTCAGGATCCTTATCTGCCGCAATCGAATACATTCTTTTTTCAATGTCCTGGGTCACTGCAGTAAACCAATCACTTTGCTTTAACTGGTTGGTATCCAATGGCGCTTTCAAAGCCCGGGCTACAGCAGTCTTATGCAGACGATTTGACTCATTGATTATTTTTTTTGCAGCGGAGGTGATATCTGTTTTTGAGGTCGCCTGAGTGCGGGTATCCCCCGGATGCACCCTGGGATCAGGACTGAGTAGCAACAGTCCAAAAATTGAAGCGGTAGAGATAATAAATAACTTGGCATACAGGTTTACAGAACGTGTACCTGATAAGGTATGATCTTTGGTTTGCATAAAGTAAGCTTAAATTACGAGATTGAAAATTCTCCTTCAGTAAAGCACAGTCTATCAGACTTATCAGTTTTTGTTAAGATTGGAGCGTAAATATAATAGGAAAAAATGAATAACGCAACCTCCGACGAGCAAAGTTTAAAGAGTTCATTTAATGTGGAATAGATATTATATCAACAGGATGTGGAAAAACCTGGCTGACGACGCCCAACCTAAAAAAGCGAAATCTTTTCCGGATCAGTATAGCATAATTCGGTGTTCTGCGAGCGCTGGTTTGGAAAATTACTATAGTCTACGCCAATTCAAATTTGAGTATTTTGAGTAACTTACCTTTTTAAAATAAATAAATATTTTCTTATATGGAAGAAATGGAGATTCCCACCGAACACCTGCATGAAGAGATTAATGAAAAAGCGGAAGAGGACCTGAAAGAGCGAAAAGAAAGCTGGGCACTTTATGTTGCGCTATCCACCGCATTCATGGCAGTACTTGCCGCTATTGCCGGTCTTTTGAGTGGCCATCACGTCAATGAAGCTATGATTGACCAGATAAAATCATCCGACCAGTGGGCCTTCTATCAGGCAAAAAGCATCAAATCGGAAATTGCTTCGTCAACAGACAAGATTCTCCGTTCGGTTTCGACAAAGCCGGTGGAAGATAATAAAGAGGTGTTGGCTCGTTACGAAAAAGAGAAAGCAGAAATAAAAGCGAGCGCTGAAGAGCATGCGAAGGATTCCGAGTCGCACCTGGATAAGCATGTTACGCTATCAAAAGCTGTTACTATTTTCCAGATTGCGATCGCCATCTCGGCTATTTCCATTCTTACAAAAAGAAAAATACTCTGGTATGCTGCCATACTCCTCACACTCGCGGGTTCTGTCTTCTTAGCCCTTGGAGTTATGCATGGATAAGTATTTCAGGGCTAGTTTTTGCTGGCAGCTTTTTAGTGGGGGCAAAAGATTAGTAATTTCCTAACCTCCTGGCTTTGTCTTATAGCTCCTTTTATATCACTATTAATATTCAAAAAAAATGAGAATGAAAAAAAGAGGAATTTTAGCCGCATTATCTACATCTCTTATTATTTCTACAGTTAGTTACTCTCAGGAAAAAAGTTCCTTTCCAGCGCAAAATGTAATTGTCGATAGTTTCAAAATCATTCTTACTAGCGATGAACTATCCATTACCTTCCAAAATAAACCGCTTCCAATAAAGGATATAGAGCAATTTGATAACTACTTAAAAAACAACCACCAGGATTTAAGCCAATCGCAAATATTTCTTGAAAGTCCTGAAGATATCAAATATGAAAGAATGAAGCGCTTGATGGATATTTTAAAAACATATAAAAACACTAAGGTCCGTTCCCTTTCTTTCAATAGAAGAGGGAAATGAAACTGCTCGCTAGCAAAAAACTATTGCAAGTAAAAGCAGTTCATGATTTTATATTTCCTACAGTGCAGTAGCCAATTTTTAGTTCACTAGTTTGAGATCCAATCCTTGACTAAAGGCAAGGCAATATGAAACCAGGGGGTAAATTTTTGCGGATGCGATAATAATGACGACTCAATGTCATCCAAACTCATAAAACAATAATCGTTCACTTCTTCTTTGTCAGGGAGTATTTCGCCATCATAACGGCCGATAAATACATGGTCAAATTCAAATTCTGTAAGGCCATTGTCGAAGGTATGCTTATAGGTAAAATGAAATACTTTTTTCAGCTCTGCGGTGAACCCTAGTTCTTCCGAAAGCCGTCTCGCTGCACCCTTGCTTGTGCTTTCTCCTGGTTTGGGATGGCTGCAGCAAGCATTGGTCCATAAACCTCCGCTATGGTATTTTTTAATCGCTCTTTGCTGGAGCAGCATTTCATTTTTGCTGTTGAAAATAAAAACGCTGAAAGCCCTGTGTAGGAGCGCTTTTTGATGGGCTTCCATTTTTTCCATCGTGCCCACCTGCTCGTCATTTTCATCTACTAAAATTATTTCCTCAGCCATATTTTTCTCTCAAAATTAAGTGCACTTGAAACTTTTGGCAAGCTTTGAAAATGACCCTTGCCAGCCGAATATTTGCTATGGATTAAATCAAAACGGAGGATCTTAGTAAACCTAGTGTTCGAATTAAATACCATTTTTTTTGGCAACAGACGTAATATTAAAGCTTCTCTATTTGCGCTTTTAAGAGTTTGCGAGCAAAATGGATCCTGCTTTTTATCGTGCCGAGCGGCTCTCCAAGCATATCTGCAATCTCGTGGTATTTGAACCCATCAAAATAAAGAAGGAATGGATTTCTGAAAATCTCTGGCAGGTTATGGATTGCATACTGAATATCCTTGATCCTCAAATTACTTTCTGCAGCATTAGCAACTGCTCCCTGGTTCATGTTTAATAGAAACTCATTAGGAGTGCTGTCAAAAATTGTATTCTGCTTAACCTTTCTGCGGTAATTATTTATAAAAATATTACGCATGATAGTATACAGCCACGCCTTTATGTTTGTGCCAACATTGTATTTCTCCTTATTTGCTAATGCCCTGAACAAAGTTTCCTGGAATAAATCTTTCGCCGCTTCCGAATCCTTAGTGAGCGTAATTGCAAATGGTTTCAAAAATTCCGCATTATTCACCAACATCTGATTGAACTCTAAAGTTGACATATTATCTGTTTAACTATTACGTAAGCAAATTTAAACAAAAATCAAACCCAAAAATGGTTTAAAAATTGAAAGATTTACTAAAAAAATAAAGCTAACAATATCAAGCCATTGAACTTTAATTATTATTATATACGAGAAAAAATGACGAAAAGTTTACAAACCGTTCACAAATTCCAGTACTTCTGGCAGTGACCTTTTGACCTGAACAAGGGCAGCATTTTTAGATTTATATTTCTGGGATATCTTTCCGGAGATAACCAAAGGGGACCTGGGAATGTGCAAGTGAAACTGAGCGAGGTATTTTTCAAAATGGAAGCTTCCGGTGATGCAGGTTAGATGGGTATATAGAAAATCGGGCTCTTTCTGCCCGCAAACAAATTTAAGGTCTTTCAAAGGCACATCCGCGCCCATATAAAACACTTGTACGCCATGCTTTTTAAGCAGGTACGATACATACAGCAGACCGAGTTCATGGTGCTCGCCTTCAGGCAGGTAGAGCAACACCTTTTTATCGCGCAAAACATGAGATGAGACGCCCTCAATGCCTACAATCAGTTTTTGGCGTATGATATTTGTCACAAGATGTTCCTGTCCGGGATTAATATGGTTGGTGAGCCATAGGATGCCAATCCTGTCAAGAAAAGGGAAGACAATTTGCAGTATCGTTTTGTCAATCCCCCGGGCCAGTATGTAATTATCCAAAATGTTCTCGAATCTTTCCACCTCAAGACATACCATAGA
>DATMMJ010000104.1:0-9314 GCA_035569795.1 Puia sp.
GTGGAACGGAAAGGGTTTTGCGAGAACCATTTGTACGGTACTGTTACAACGCATTTTGTTTCATCAATATCTTTAATTCTGACGCCAGAAAAAAAAGCACTTGGCAACTTTAAAAATAAAAACATCCTGAATTTTAGAGGATGTTTCATTCCCCTGATGAATGCATTAGTATCAGCAGTTGTCATCAATAATTTATTTATACAAAGATGCATCTAATGCGTGAAGAACCCACGCATTCAAAATTCAAACAGTTTTTGCTTACCAGCGAGAACCCGGCTGTTCCAGGCATTCTGCATTTCGTACCAAAGATTATGAAAACCTGGCAGCCAAAAAACGCTTTGCTTCCCCGCACTTGACTAAGAGGGCTTGGGTCCCTGCCCGTCCAGTTGCATTTACTTAAAGAATAGACATTTGCGCTCCAGGAGCGTACCCCACGCAGAGAGAGAGAGAGAGTGCTTGATTCCCATTACTTTGCTGGACGGCTCGCTGGCGGAATGACGCCGCACATCCTAAGGTATATTACCATTTGACCATAATGCTCATTAGCATGGGTAAGTGCATAAAATGCAAGGTCCAGCCTAGCTAAGCTGCTTCCACGAAATGGTATCTTCTCTGTCGCATTTTTCTCTGTCAATGTTGCAATTGCTCTATGCCCCAGAGCAAATGATTGTTTAAGAAAATCTAGGATATCAGCTTTTGTTTTTATGTTCTCAGGCCCATCCACGCCCACGATGCCAGCTGGCAGCGCTTCCCCAGTCAGAGGACTCCAGATAGCAAAATTATCGGTGGCCAAATGCTTTATTTGTCCTGCAAAGGTGCGCACCCCCCTTGAATTCGCTCCCTTTGATATCCAGGGCTTCGGGTGTGAAATAGAATTTGTCTTCAGGCATAGCCTCGGCTGCGCTCACAATTTGTCCCTCAATATAATTAAGCAGTCTTTCAATAGCGCTTGATAGAGGAGGAGGTGATTGCCGTTGAATAAAATTCGTAACTGGCTTTGCAGATGGATTGCTGTTGATCTGAATCATTTTTCCTGAAGAGCTTTCTTGAAAGGGAACCAGAAATATCCAGCAAAGCATTAAGGTCTTTGAAACAGTTGGTTGAGTTCTCATGATATTAAAAATTGAATTAAAGAGCATTCTAATCTCTATTTTAATTTTGGTTTAATGGGGGCAAGCCGCCCTAATGCGTACCGCAGCCCTATCATATTTTAGATAAAATACCTATACAGCCGTGGCGCTCTTGTTTCCCCCCTTCTTTTTTTCTCTGTATTCAGAAGGAGTTACCGAAAATTTTGATTTGAACACTGTTGCAAAATAAGCTTGTGAGGAAAAGCCAACTTTGAATGCAACTTCTGAAATAGAATACTGCAAATCCACTAACAAAAATTTGGCTTTCTGCAACCTGACATTTAAGATATAATCATTTACGTTATACCCTATCAGCGCTTTGACTTTCCTGTATAGCTGGACTCTGGAAATGCCTATTTCCTTACAAATATCATCAACAGAAAAATTCTCGTTGGATAGATTGTTCTCCACAATTGAAGTGAACGCATTGATAAATTTCCTGTCAATTTTTGACGATGAATTGGATCTTGTTTCCGTTGGCAATTCGCTGGTGTAGTGTTCGCGCAAGACTGTTCTATTTTTTAAAAGATTCTTAATGGTTTCTTCAAGGTATTCCAGATTGAATGGCTTTACAATAAAAGCATCAGCCTTTGATTTTATTCCTTTAATCTGTTCTTCAATGCTTCCTTTGGCAGTTAGCAAAACGATCGGAATATGGGAAGTCCGGATGTCTTGCTTAAGAATCTCTGTTATCTGAATGCCATTTTGGCCCGGCAAAATTATATCAGAAATGATAAGGTCGGGAACGATATCTAAGGCAACACTTATCCCCTTTTCTCCATTTTCTGCTTCATGTATTTCGTAGCTGCCTCCTAATCTTTTGAGTAAAAATGTTCTCAGGTCCGAATGGTCTTCAATGATCAGGATGGATTGCTCTTTGCTGGATAAAGCTGTTTGTTCTTTTTCTAGTACGATAGGTTCCATATCTGTGGTATAGATCTTAATATCTTCGTACGTGTTGATGAGTGCAGGTCTATCAGAAATTATTTCTTCGGCCTGTAAATGTGATTTCCCGATTGGCAGGCTTACTTCAAAAGTAGTCCCCTTTCCTTTTTCGCTTTGCACCTGAATACTTCCCTTGTGCAGGTTGATCAATTCCTTTGATAGCGATAAACCGAGGCCGGTACCTTTGAACGTGCCGCTATGCCCTTGGTAAAATAAATCAAAAGCGTGCTGGACGTCTTCTGACGACATCCCAATTCCTGAGTCTTCGATGGTTATTTGCGCCATTTGCCCATCAGCAGATTTATCAATCAATATGTTTATTGTACCACTTTCTCCAGTAAACTTAAAAGCATTTGATAGGAGATTAAATAAAACTTTATCGAGCATGGTTATATCGAACCAAAGGTTTAAGTCTTTTACACGACTAGTGAAGTTAAAAGAGATCGATTTTTTCCTTGCGATATCGCGGAATGCATTAGATATATCTGCTACAAAATCCGTCAAATTATTTTCGGAAGCTTTCAGGCTCATTTTATTTTCTTCAATTTTCCTGAAGTCCATCAACTGGTTGATAAGCCGCAGCAAACGCACTGCATTTCTGTGGATGAAATCAAGATTGTTTTTTATTGTGAAATGAAGTTTGGAAGACGATAACGCATCTTCTAGTGGTCCCATGATGAGTGTGAGGGGAGTTCTTAGTTCATGAGAGATATTGGTAAAGAAATTGAATTTCGCGTTATTGGCTTCTTTCACTTTTGCAACCAATTCTATTAGTTGGTTGCGCTGATCAGCGATTTCTTCTTTTTGGGATTCCAGTTTTTTGTTGATCTTCTTGTTTTCCTGTAAATAATAAAATAGGATAGCTCCAAAAATTAACGCCAGCGCTAAGGTTATCGAGATCGCAACAATGATGTTGCTCTGGTTTCTGGAGATTGCTATCTGCTCTTCAATTTTTTTCTGCCGTCTATCGATATCTTCCTGTTGAGTCAGCACTTTTTCATTCTGGAGCCTCATGATCCTGACATTTGAGGAGTCAATGATGGTTGTCGTCAGTTCATAGTTCTTATTGTATGGCCTTTTTTCGAGAATATTAACTGCGGTTTGAACTGCCTCTTTCCCACCGGTTGGGTAGAGTATTGTAGCTTTAAAATCGCCTTTTTCCACCAGGTCAATGCCACCGTCCTTGCCTGGTAATCCGTCTACGCCTATAATAAATATTTTTTTGTCAATACCCAGCTTTTTGCAAACCCCATAAGCCCCAAGACCGATCCGGTCATTTTGTGCAAAAATCAATTGCAGCTCGCTGTGCTTAATTAATTCGCTGGTAAGTTGTTTGTCCGCCTCGGCTGCAGCATTGTCCCAGTCCTGAGAAAGTCTTTCAATAAATCTAATCCCCGGGTATTGTTTGATGAAATCTGTAAAACCGGTGTGGCGGCCAATATCAGCTGAGGACCCTTCATCGATGCCACCAATCTCTAGCACATTTCCCCGGCCTTTTAAGATGCTATTGGCATAAGCCCCGGCGTCTAAACCAACCTGATAGTTGCTGGCCCCTATGAAGGCTGTGTAGTTTTTTGAAAAGATGTTTCTGTCAACAAGGATTACAGGTATCCCTTTAGCATATGCCTGCTCAATAATCGGTGTAATGGGTTTAGCCTGTGCAGGGCAGGCGATGATCAGATCTACTTTATCATTAATGAGCTCCTGTATTTGTCCGATTTGTTTCTCCGAGCTTAAATTAGCCTGTTTGTATATGAAGTCAATTTCAGGGTGGAAAGATAATTCCCTTTTCATTTCGTTTTGCATGTTTTGCCTCCACACATCACTGGCACATTGTGAAAAGCCGACCCTGAATTTTACCTCCCGCTTATAGCCTGTGCAGGAAATAAACACAAATTGTATTCCCAGGATCCAAAGAAAAAGAAACTTCGCTTTTACTCTGGGTTTTGTTATACGAAGAGAATATTCAAATAAGTCAGCAAGCATACCGGAAAGATGAGCTATTTTATGAAAACTTCATTTATAATTATGTTTCATTTCTTACCGATCCTGTATCATTCCATCAAATAGCTATATTAAGAAGTAAGTTAAAAAGAATTTTTTTATAAAATAGTGGTTCAATTTTAGAAACGGTTGAATGGGCGCGTCTTTTTTTTTGTAGTTACCGGGTTGAATTGTATTTGTTTATGGTGAAAATGAAAAGTATTACCATTTTATAAAAACTTGTAACAATAGCAAAACTATAAAAGGAGGGCCCCAGATATATTTGAATAGCAAACGAACTGCTATATGAATTGGAAAAATGTTTTTCTCTGGTCAATTGTAATCGCTTTAGGCGGCTTTCTATTTGGGTTTGATACTGCGGTTATTTCAGGGGCGGAGCAATCCATTCAAAAATATTGGTCTCTGAATTCTTTTGAGCATGGCCTCACGGTTTCCATTGCACTGATCGGAACTGTTTTAGGATCTCTTTTGCGCGCCATCCCCGCCGACAAGCTTGGCCGCAAAAAGACTTTATATATCATTGCAGTATGTTATCTTATTTCATCTCTCGGGACTTCCCTTTCTTCCAGTTGGTATGTTTTTCTGCTCTTCAGGTTTCTGGGTGGCCTCGGTGTTGGAGCATCCTCAGTAACCGCTCCTATATATATATCTGAAATCTCACCTGCAGCAAGAAGAGGAAAACTAGTTGGGCTTTTTCAATTCAATGTAGTGTTTGGGATAGTTATTTCGTATCTCTCCAATTATTTGATTGGGTTGAGTGGGGAGCATTCCTGGCGGTTGATGCTGGGGATACAGGCAATACCTTCCGTTCTTTTCCTTATCCTATTGCGCTTTATACCAGAAAGCCCAAGGTGGCTGATCATGAAAAAAGGAAAGGTGGATCAGGCGCGCGAAATATTTGAGATTATAGATCCAAAAACAGCCGACAAAATAATTTCAGAGATCCTTCAAACAGACAAGGAGGAAAAAGAAATTCTGCGTGCTGATCCTTTATTTTCCACGAGGTACAAAACGCCAGTGATGCTTGCAATACTTTTTGCCGTATTCAATCAGGTGTCGGGCATAAACGCTATCATTTATTACTCACCTCGGATATTGGAAATGACTGGCCTTGGAACAAACTCATCCTTGTTATCAACTGCAGGGCTTGGAATTGTCAATTTTACATTCACGTTGCTCGCGATGAATTTTATTGACCGGATCGGAAGGAGAACGTTAATGCTCATTGGGTCTTTCGGTCTGATAGCCACACTAGCGATGGTTTCATATTCCTTTTACTCTGCCAATTTTAACGGATGGTCAGTTCCTGTCTTTTTATTCATATACATCGCATTTTTTGCCTTCTCGCAAGGAGCTGTGATCTGGGTATTTATTTCGGAGATATTCCCTAACCAAATAAGGGCAAAAGGGCAAACCCTGGGAAGCACAACACACTGGATAATGGCAGCCATTATTGCTTTTTCTTTTCCATATCTGGCAGAGAAAGCTGGTGGCGGTAATACTTTTCTTTTCTTCTGTATCATGATGTGTATGCAATTGATTTTTGTATGGAAAGTGATGCCTGAAACAAAAGGAAGATCACTAGAGCAGATTGAGCACACATTAGTGCTCCATAGTTAAAAATGGTAAACAGTAATGATTGTTGTTATTATGGCTGAAAAATTAAATAAGTGCCTTCCTGCTCAGATTGGACTAGTACTGTTCCGTGCGTTGCCTCCATGACTCTGCGTGGGGAGTTACTCTTGTCAAGCCAAAACAAATACATATTCAAAAAATCAAAAAAATCAAAAATGAGAAAATTACAAATTTTGCTGCCCATGTTACTACTGGCTTTGCTCAGTTTTGCACAGCAAAAAATAATAACTGGGAGGGTAACAAACAAAACAAATGGAGAGCCCCTGCAGGGTGTAACTGTGCAATCAAAAAACAAAACCGTAATAACTGACGCGGATGGAAAGTTTTCCCTTGAGGCTAGCTTAGGAGAAACCATCAATTTGTCCTTTGTTGGAATGAATGCGCTCAGAATAAAAATTTCCGGCGCCACCTCCAATTTAGTTCTTACCATGGAAGAAGGCAGCAATGACTTGAACCAAGTAGTTGTCACAGGTTATAAAACAGAGAAAAAGGTTGATTTGACAGGTGCTGTATCGGTGGTCAATTTGAACAATATAAAAAATAATCCGGTCGCAAGCCCTATGTTGGCACTGCAGGGTCAGGTACCCGGTTTGTATATCCAGACTGACGGATCACCCACCGGAGCCAATGGCGGTGCACCCACCATTATCATACGGGGAGTAAATAACCTAAATGGTTTAGGAAATGTAAATCCACCTCTTTATATAATTGATGGAGTTCCAACCACCAGGTATGAGGATTTTGCTAATCTGAGCCCGGGTTCAATTGCCTCTTTGCAAGTATTGAAGGATGCTTCCGCAGCCTCCATTTATGGTTCAAGGGCTGCCAACGGTGTTATCATTGTTACTACCAAAGATGGAAGTTCTCCAAGCGGCGACAAAGTGCGGATCCAGCTCAGTACAAGTATAACCAGCCAAACAGAAAGACCCTGGCAACAACCCGTACTGAGTGCAACTCAACGCGGACAAGCTCTATGGCGGGCCGCAGTCAACGATGGTTCCAATCCGGACAGTATATCCACCTCAAATATTTATCAATACAACTGGAATGGCGATTATGTAAACCCTGCCCTTACCAGTGTAATAATTAATCCCTATGTCGGAGGATCTAGCTCGGGCCTTGAGCCTGCTGCAAGCACAAACTGGCAGAATGCATTATACAAAACTGCAATGATAAGTTCTAATAATCTCACCATATCTGCCGGCAACGCTAAGAGCGGATTATTGATTGACCTGGGGTATTATAACAACAATGGGTTGATGCAATTTACAAAGTACCAGAGATATAGTGCAAGGATAAATGCCCATACATCGGCCTTTGATGGGAAATTCAGATTTGGGGAGAATGTGCAGCTTTCCCGGACTTCACAAGTCAACTCTACAAGCGATGTGGGTGGAGATGCCGTCGGCGATCTTGCACTTACCTTAGCGCCAACCATCCCATTATACAAAACCGATGGCACCTACGGAGGTCCGATCGGGGCCGGGTATTCTGACAGAAATAACCCGGTAGACATGCAATACCTGAACAGATGGAACACTACTAACCTGTTCCTCACCACAGGAAATATTTTTATGGAAATTGAGCCAATAAAAAATCTGGTCTACAGAACTAGTCTTGGTTTTGACTATTCTGACGGTCTGGGTAAGGTAATAAAACAAGTAGGCGCTGAGGGCCCGGTAAACTCATTTAACAGCCTTGCATTGCAAGAAACCAAAGATTTTACTTTTACATGGACCAATACGCTAAATTATAACCTGGTACTAGGAAGGAGCAGGTTGAATCTGCTTGCAGGTATGGAAGCCGTAAGAGATGATTATTCCACATTCGGTGCAGCCAACACAAACTTTGCTATTCAGGATGTAAATTATTTTCAACTGAGTTCCGGATCGGGCGCACAAACAGATAATGGGTCTGCCACTGGCTACCGGTTATTGTCCCAGTTTGGTAAGGCTTTTTATAGTTATGCTGACAAGTATCTGGCATCCGTAACCGTAAGGCGCGACGGCTCATCGCGTTTCGGCACCAATAATCCATATGGTTACTTTCCTGCATTTACTCTCGGATGGAGGATAAATAATGAAGATTTTTTCAAAAGTATTGCTTCTTCCGCATCCATTTCAAATCTTAAAATAAGAGGTGGGGTCGGAACTGTGGGTAACCAGCAAATAGGGAACTTGGCAGCCTATACTTTGTATTATGCAAACTATGGGACCAGCAATGCTGCCTTTCCATTATGGCTCAATACGGGCACAGCTTACGATATTCATGGCGTAAATACCGGCACATTGCCCTCAGGTTTTGTTCAAACCCAACTGGGCAATCCCAACCTGAAATGGGAACAAACCACGGAAACAAATGTTGGTTTGGACTTTGGCTTTTTCAACGAAAAGTTAACGGGCTCATTTGATTATTATAACAGGAATACAAGCAATATATTGATTCAACCGCCGGTACCTGGTGCGGTAGGTGAAGGGCAATTGGAATTTGTAAATGGTGCTAGCAAGAATACCAAGGGATGGGAAGTCGTACTCAGCTATCACAACAGGACGACCAGTGGTTTGGGCTACAGTGTCACCGGAAATGCTAGCCATTGGGTGGATGTGATCACTGCACTACCGGCAGATGTACGCGCAGCTTACCCGGGAGACGTGAACCATTCCATTATCGGACATTCCCAGTTTTCCATTTTCGGTTATGAAACCCAAGGGATATTCCAGAGCGCACAGCAGGTAGCTGCTGCACCAACCCAACCCGGCGCGGGACCAGGAAGGATCAAGTATGCTGATTTGAATAAAGATGGCAAAATTGATGTAAATGATCAGACCTGGCTTGGAACCACTCTTCCTAAGTTGGAATATGGCATCAGGATAGAGCTGAATTATAAAAATTTTGATTTTTCCATCTTCGGTTCTGGTGTGGCAGGCAAAACAGGTTTTGATCCTGTCAAATTCATGAATTCATTTATTGACACAAGGAACAATTATGGCCCTGGGGTACTAAATGGGTGGACGCCGCAACATCCTACTTCAACCCCGGCATTGTCTATTTTGAACCTCAATGGAGAAGACAGGACGTCCAATTTTTACTACGTGAATGCTTCTTATTTCAAGATAAGGAACGCCCAGCTAGGCTACAATTTACCCAAAAACGTTGCAAAAGCCATCAAAATGGATGGGTTAAGGGTATATGCTTCTGGCTCAAACTTGTTGGCATTTAAGCACAAACAATTCTTAAGCAAGGATCCCGAACGGGCTGGTTCATTTGCCCTATGGCCAGTACCGACTTCCTACACTTTTGGGATCACTGCTAATTTCTAAAATGCTAAAAAAAAATAATTATGAAACATAATAGAATATTGACTTTAATGGTAATTGCGGCCTTGCTTTTTATCGGGTGCAAGAAATACCTGAATTACCAGCCACAAGGAGCCTTGCAGGCTAGCGACCTCTCCTCTCCAACCGCAGTGGACGGCTTAGCAACAGCCGCTTACGCAGGCATAGCAAATGACTGGTGGGACGCACCCATCACCAGCAACTGGGAATGGGGAAGTATACGCGGAGGGGACGCCTATAAAGGCGGAGGTGGGTTGAACGATCA
>DATMMJ010000105.1:0-5993 GCA_035569795.1 Puia sp.
TAAAAAGAACAGAGGAACATATAAACAAGCCGTTCCGGGTTTGTTTACTGCTGGTACTTCTTGTGAAAAGAAAAGGTCAGCAGCAAACAGGGGATTGAAATCTTGGCTAGTCCGTAATATTAAGCCGGCATGACAGGATTGTCCTTATACCCAAGGCGCAAAAAGTAAAAAATGAAAGGTATTATCGGTAAGAAAATTGGGATGACGAACATCTTTGGCGCCGACGGTAAACAAACCGCAGTGACCATTATCGAAGCTGGCCCTTGTGTTGTAACGCAGGTCAAAACAAAAGATAATGATGGATACAGCTCCCTCCAATTAGCATTTGGCGATAAAAAAGAAAAACACTCCACTGCTTCAGAAAAAAACCACTTCGCCAAATCCAACACAGCTCCTAAGAAATTTGTAAAGGAATTCCGTGATTTTTCAATAGAAAAAAATTTGGGTGAAGCCATTACCGTAGACATTTTTGCAGAGGGCGAAAAAGTGAACGTGGTAGGGACTTCAAAAGGAAAAGGCTTTCAAGGCGTTGTGAAGCGTCACGGATTTCACGGTGTCGGCCAGCAATCTCACGGTCAGCATGACCGCCAGCGTGCGCCTGGTTCTCTTGGCAACTCTTCAGATGCATCCCGTGTAATGAAAGGGGTCCGCATGGCAGGCCGTATGGGCACCGACAGAGTGAAAATCAAAAGCCTTCAAGTAGTAAAAATTTTCCCTGAAAAAAATTATATACTAATCAGTGGTTCTGTTCCGGGCCATATTGGTTCCATTGTGTATATCCAGAAATAACAATAAACCTGAAGAGATTTAAATAAAAGAAAATGCAAGCAGAAGTCTTAGATATAAAAGGAAAGAAAACTGGCCGCACAGTGGAACTGCCTGAAGAAATCTTCGGCATTGAACCAAATGAGCATGTCGTTTATCTGGCTGTTAAACAGTTTTTGGCTGCCCAGCGCCAGGGAACCCATAAGGTAAAAACACGGATGGAAGTAAAAGGGTCTTCCAAAAAACTGCATAAGCAAAAAGGGACTGGCGGATCGAGGAAAGGGAATATTCGTAACCCTTTATATAAAGGTGGTGGTACTATCTTCGGACCCAAACCACACAGTTGGGATTTTAAATTGAACCGCAAAGTGAAGGATCTTGCAAAAATGTCTTCCCTTTCCCACAAAGCGAAAACCAATGCTATTGTCGTTGTTGAAGACATCACCCTTGATGCTCCAAAAACAAAAGAGTTTGCGGGGATGTTGAAAACCCTTGAGTTCAGTGACAAAAAAACGCTTTTTGTTTTTCCTGAGCACAATGAAAATGTGTATCTGAGCCTGCGCAACATTCCCAAAACCGGTAGCGCGCTATTAGCTGATATTAATACCTATGATATTGTGAATGCTGATATATTGGTGCTTTCAGAAAGTGCGGCGAAAATCTTTTCTGAAAATGCGACTGAACAAACAAAAGACTGATTGAAAACTAAAAATATTTTAGCAGATGAAACTTTCTGACGTTTTAATAAAGCCGATACTCACAGAAAAGGCAAATTCTCAGCAGGAAAAGTTGAGGAGATATGCCTTCAGAGTGGACAGAAAAGCCAATAAGTTGGAAATTAAAAGAGCAGTAGAGGGTTTTTATGGGGTAACGATCATAGACGTAAATACTGTGATTGTACCGGCTAAGCATAAGACGCGCTCAACCAAGGCAGGTATTGTAGAAGGCCGTAAGCCATCTTACAAAAAGGCACTGGTGACATTAGCTGTGGGCGATACCATTGATTTGTATTCGAATATCTAAATGACTCTTGGCGGGGAAGGCGAAAAATAACACGTGGCATCAACTGCCGCAAAAGTTGAATAACAATTTTGATAATTCTTTAAACCCTCAGGGATTTAAATTATGGCATTACGAAAGTATAAACCGGTTACAGCGGGCACCCGATGGAGGATTGGGAATGCATATGAAGAGATTACAAGTGATGTGCCTGAAAAAAGCTTGCTTGAAAAAGTGAAATCTACTGCTGGCAGAAATGCGCAAGGTAGAAGAGCTATGCGTTACATGGGCGGAGGCCACAAAAAAATGTATCGTGTTATTGACTTTAAAAGGAATAAAAAAAATATACCGGCAACCGTTGCTTCCATCGAATATGACCCAAATCGCAGTGCATTCATTGCATTGATGCATTACACAGATGGGGAAAAAAGATATATTATCGCTCCGCAGGGTTTGCAGGTCGGGGCGAAGGTTTTGTCTGGCGATGATATCGCTCCAGAACTAGGCAATGCTTTACAGTTGAAATTTATGCCGCTTGGTACCAATATTCATAATATTGAAATGCAGCCCGGACAAGGAGGCAAGTTGGTTCGTAGTGCAGGTACATCGGCACAACTCACCAATAAAGAAGACAAATATGCTGTGTTGAAAATGCCTTCCGGGGAGTTGAGAAAAGTACTCATCAATTGCTACGCTACGGTTGGTGTTGTTTCAAACAGCGATCACAGTTTGCAGAGCATGGGCAAAGCAGGACGCAACCGGTGGAGAGGCATTCGCCCTAGAACCAGAGGTGTTGCGATGAACCCGGTTGATCACCCGATGGGTGGCGGTGAAGGCAAGGCCTCTGGAGGCCAGCCACGTTCAAGGAACGGACAATACTCAAGAGGACTCAAAACACGTACAAAAGGAAAAGGAACTGACAAATTTATTATTCAGAGGAAGAATGGGAAAAAATTGTCGCAATAAGTATCATATGATCCGGTGGCGCAATACCGCAGTTGCTTCCTGGTAAAAGAAATTAAGAAATTATCAAATTGTCAAATTAAAATATGGCTCGTTCAATAAAAAAAGGTCCCTATGTAGACGCAAACCTGGAAAAAAAGGTTTTGGATGTAAACGAAGGCAAATCTAAAAAAGGGGTCATAAAGACCTGGAGCAGGCGTTCAACCATTACACCGGATTTTGTAGGACATACTCTGGCTGTGCACAATGGCAATAAGTTTATTCCGGTTTATGTGACGGAATTTATGGTTGGACACAAGTTGGGTGAATTTGCCCCAACGCGCCAGTTCAAAGGGCATTCAAGTAAAAAGATAGTATAAAAAAGTTTGTTGTTTGTAGTTCATTGTTGCACGAAGTCATCAGAACCACAAACCACAGACCACAAACTGAACAAATAAATGGAAGCAGTAGCTAAATTGAGAAATTATCCCACATCACCGCGAAAAATGCGCTTGCTGGCTGATGAGATTCGTGGAATGCATGTAGAAAAAGCATTGGCTTTACTCGAGCACCATCCACAACATTCATCGACCCCATTGCATAAGCTTTTATGGTCTGCTGTAAAAAATTGGGAGCAAAAGAATGAAGGCAAAAGTGCAGCAGATGCCAGCCTGGTGGTTAAAACTGTATTTGTAGATGGGGGCAGAGTCCTGAAACGCATGCGCCCTGCGCCGCAGGGTCGCGGCTACCGGGTTCGCAAGCGAAGCAACCACGTAACGATTATTGTGGACACAAGAGCAAGTGCTGATTCAAAAAATTAATTGATAAACTATTAAAGCATAACATGGGCCAGAAAACAAATCCTATTGGTGCAAGGTTGGGTATCATCCGCGGTTGGGAGTCTAACTGGTTTGGAAGCAAAAAAGACTATGCCAACAAGCTGATTGAAGATCACAAGATCAGGACATATTTGAACGCGCGTATCAATAAAGGCGGCATTGCAAAAATAGTAATTGAGCGCACACTCAATAAACTGATAGTGACAATACATACCTCAAAGCCTGGTATCATCATTGGTAAAGGCGGTGGCGAAGTGGATCGTATAAAAGAAGAATTAAAAAAACTTACCGGCAAAGATGATGTTCAGATAAATATTCTGGAAATCCGTAGACCTGAGTTGGATGCAAATATTGTTGGCGATACCATTGCTCGGCAAATTGAAAACCGCATCAATTACAAGCGAGCAATTAAAATGGCAATTGCTTCTTCCTTGAGAATGGGTGCTGAAGGGATTAAAGTGAAAGTGAGCGGTCGCTTGGGAGGCAATGAAATTGCGCGTTCTGAAGAAATAAAACAAGGACGCACACCACTACACACACTCCGTATGGACATAGACTATGCAAGTGTATTTGCTCAAACGGTATATGGTAAGATTGGTATCAAGGTGTGGATTTGTAAAGGAGAAGTTTTAGCGAAGAGAGATTTGAATCCAAACTTTGTTGGTGGTAAAGAGGGTGGTGCAAGTGCTGGTGACAGAAGAGATAACAGAAGAGATGACCACAGGGATCGACGCGATGACAGAAGGGGTGGCGGGGAAAGAGGAGAAAGAAGAGGAGGCGGTGACCGGGGAGAAAGGAGAGGCGGCAGCGGCGACAGAAGGCATTAATTGAAAATTCCAAAATTGCAAAATGTATTAAGGGCGCATAGAGAAATGGAGAAATTTTCAAATGAGAAATTAGTATACAATGTTACAACCGAAAAGATCAAAACATAGGAAGGCACAAAAAGGCCGGATACGCGAAACAGCAAAACGTGGCAGTTCCATTGCCTTTGGTTCTTATGGATTAAAAGCGCTGGAAGGGATTTGGCTCACTAACCGCCAGCTGGAGGCGGCCCGCCAGGCATTGACACGCCACATGAAACGTGAAGGTAATGTGTGGATCAGGATTTTCCCTGACAAACCTATTACCAAAAAGCCGTTGGAAGTGAGAATGGGCAAAGGTAAAGGTAACCCTGAATACTGGGCTGCTGTTGTGGAGCCAGGAAGGATACTGTTTGAGGCCGATGGTGTTACAGAACAGGTTGCCAAAGAAGCGTTGGAATTGGCAGCGCAGAAACTGCCGATCAAAACAAAATTTATTGTTCGTCATGATGTGGACGCAATCGTGAGTGCTGTTAAATAAGTAAAAATTAAGAATCAATATACCATGTCAAAGAGAGTTGATTTTGTAAAGAGCCTGAAGGATTTGAGTGAAGTGGATTTGAAGGCGCGGATACGGGAAGATGAATTGCGGTTGAAAAAATTAGAATTCGCGCATGCCATCTCGCCGCTGGAAAACCCCATGAGTATCCGCTCATTAAGGAAAGATGTTGCGCGTTTGAAAACACAACTCGGCAGCAAGAAATCCGTCGTATAGGCATTAACCTTGAGCTACTGGCGTTGAAGTATTAGCCGCCCCCATGAGAGTTGTTAAGAATTGAAAAATAAAATTTGTGGTTAGCCGATAACTAACCAAAAAAAGCTAAAAGCTGAAAAAAAATGGTCGAAAGAAATTTAAGGAAAACGAGAACGGGTGTTGTAAAGAGCAATAAAATGGATAAGTCCATTACTGTTATTGTGGAAAGAAAAGTGAAACATCCTATTTACGGAAAGTTTGTAAAAAAGACTACCAGTTTTCATGCGCACGATGAAAAAAATGAGTGTACGGTTGGCGATATCGTGAAAATCATGGAGAGCCGCCCGTTAAGCAAAACAAAGCGTTGGAGACTGGTGGAAGTGGTAGAGAAAGCAAAATAGCAAAACCATGAGCGAATAGCGAGTAGCTATTGGTCAAAGGGGATTAGTATTACATTATGATTATGACGCTTTAGGTTAAACCCTAAGAGCTAAAAGCCAAAAAAAATGATTCAGCAGGAAAGCAGATTAAACGTAGCAGATAACAGCGGCGCCAAAGAAGTGCTTTGCATCCGCGTGTTGGGGAACAGTGGCCAGGATTATGCCAAGATTGGGGATAAGATTGTCGTTACAGTGAAAGATGCGTTGCCTGCCGGTGGCATAAAAAAGGGAACGGTAACAAAAGCAGTAATAGTTCGTACAAAAAATAAGTTGCGCCGTAAGGATGGATCTTATATACGCTTTGATGACAATGCGGTGGTGCTGCTTAACCAGGCTGAAGAACCACGCGGAACGCGCATTTTCGGGCCTGTTGCAAGAGAGCTGCGTGATAAGGGGTACATGAAAATCATTTCCCTTGCGCCTGAAGTGCTATAGCAATTGCGTGCGTTGA
>DATMMJ010000106.1:0-9306 GCA_035569795.1 Puia sp.
ATCACCTAATGCGCGTTTTTAGAATTTTTCAGATTTGATTTGGAATACCTATCACGTTTCCCTTTCATGGTTAGGATAAAAAATTATTGCGGGCAGCAGAATGCTTTTTTATTTGTTCCTTTTTTTTTGCTTCGGTATCTCATCGTTCAACTTTTCGTCTCTTCCGATAATGTTGTGACTGTCTAGCTTCTGAAGCAAGTGTGAGGCCAGCTTGTATAATATTCCAGTTCATCGATCAGTAATTCGAACTATTGTGATGCAGAAGATATCCGTTTATTTTCTCCTTATATATTTCCAGGAGCGTATGTCTTACTTTTAATAGAATTTGCATCGCTT
This sequence comes from Puia sp., assembly GCA_035569795.1. GTDB lineage: Bacteria > Bacteroidota > Bacteroidia > Chitinophagales > Chitinophagaceae > Puia. The sequence continues at coordinate 337 of DATMMJ010000106.1, forward strand.
TTCTCAAATGCGGACACTATTCACTCAACTCAAGCCAGCGCAATTCTTTTTCATCCAACAGTTGTGTGAGTTCACCAATTTGGCTTGAAAGTGTCGTCAACTCATTGAAAGGCAAATCGCCGCTGTTCATTTTTTCAGAAATGGATGATTTTTTATTTGATAGATTTTCGATTTCTTTTTCCAGCAATTCAAATTCCCTTTGCTCTTTATAAGATAATTTTTTCTTTTCAGCTATGGATGACTGGCGACTGGGGGCCGCAGGCTTCACTTCTTTTTTTTCCGACATCTGCGTGCCGACATCGGTAAGCATTTCATCGTCCTTGAGTGCCAGGCGGTATTGGGAATAATTGCCCGGGAAGTCGCGGATATCGCCATCTCCCTGGAATACGAACAAATGATCAACCAGCCTGTCCATAAAATAGCGGTCGTGTGAAACGATCAATAAACAACCCTGGAACTCACTTAAAAAATTCTCCAGCACAGCGAGAGTCTGCAAGTCCAGATCATTTGTAGGCTCATCCAATATTAAAAAATTGGGGTTGCGGAAAAGGATGGATAATAAATGCAGTCTTCTTTTTTCCCCGCCGCTTAATTTTGAAACGTAAGTATATTGTTGATCAGGGGTAAACAAAAACAGTTGCAAAAATTGCGAAGCACTTAATGAACCTCCGTCCGCAAGTGGGAAATGCTCTGCAATGTCTTTTACAAATTCGATGACACGCTTGTCTTCTTTTACGGTTAGGCCTTGCTGTGCATAATTGCCAAACACAACGGTGTCGCCTATATTTATTTTTCCACTGTCAGGTATTTCTAATTGCTGCAATACCTGCAAAAAGGTTGATTTGCCAGCACCGTTCTTGCCGACGATACCAATGCGCTCGCCTCTTTTAAAGGTATAATCAAAGCCTTTTAATATCACTTTATTTCCATAGCTTTTATACACCTTTTTCAGCTCTGCGATTTTCCCTCCAAGTCTTGTCATTCGAACCTGTAATTGCACCCGTTCATCTTCGATTTTTTGTTTTGCTTTCCCTTCAACTACGTAGAAATTATCCTGCCGGCTCTTGCTTTTTGTGGTCCTCGCTTTTGGCTGCTTGCGCATCCATTCCAATTCTTTCCGGTATAAATTTTTTGCTTTATCAATACTTGCGGTATCGCTTTCAATCCGGGCTGCTTTTTTCTCAAGAAAATTCTGGTAATTGCCCTTATGTACAAACAGCGTGCTCCCTTCCATTTCCCAGATTTCTTCGCATACATTGTCTAAAAAGTAACGGTCATGTGTTACGAGCAATAAAGTTACCTTTTCCTGGTTTAGATAATGTTCCAGCCATTCCACCATTTCAACATCTAAATGATTTGTGGGCTCATCCATGATGAGCAAAACATGTTTGTGCTCAAAACCAATGTCAATAAGGGTTTTTGCTAGCGCCACCCTCTTGCGCTGCCCGCCAGAAAGTGAGCCTGCGGTTTGGCTCAAATGATGGATGTTGAGCTTGCCTAATATCTGTTTCACCTTGGTGTCAAAATCCCAGGCATTCAATTCATCTAATTTCACAATGGCATCACCAATTCTCCCTGCATCTTCGGCATCGCTGGCTGCTTCGTATTCCTTGATCGCATTGATTACAGGATGATTGTGATGAAAGATATTATCCAGAATGGACTTGTCTTCAATAAATGTGGGCTCCTGCTCGAAGAGTGCGACAGTCACGTCTTTATGCACCCATAACTTTCCGCTTTCGGCTGTCTCTTTTCCGGAAAGAATTCTTAAGAGGGTGGATTTACCGCTGCCATTTTTTGCGACCAGTGCTATCTTATCGCCTTCTTCAATATTAAAAGAGATATTTTGGAACAATGGCTTGATGCCGTAGGATTTGCTCAGCCCTTCCACAGAAACATAATGCATGCTGCAAAGATAAAGAACCTTCAGGCTATAATGTATAATAAGAGATCAGAAGGCTTTTTGCCGGAAATGTCTTTAAATTGTACTGGAAAAATGTATCCACACCCGGCTGTTACCTATTCAATTTACAGGTCAAAAGCTATGAATTCCAGGTCTTTCGATTTGTGCTTGTTCCGCTTCATTAGCAAATATTTAAGTTTTCTTGTAACCTTGGGGAAACAGCCGTAGTCATATACCCTGAAAAGACGCTGGAGGGTTCCTGAAAATGTCTAAAAAAAGATTGTAACCTGAGACGAAGTCCGGTAGTCTGATTTAAAAATTAAAAACAATAAAAACTTATAACTATGCACGACGCAGAATTGTTAATACCGATTTTAGTACCTCTAGGCAGTTTCGCAATGATTTTCGGTATAATATACTTAAGGACGCGCCAAAACTTGGCCATGATAGAGAAAGGGATGAATCCTAAGGAGTTTGCAAACAGGCCTGCTCCATACAGAAACCTGAAATGGGGCTTGCTTTTAGTAGGTTCAGGCATTGGCTTAGCACTTGCTTATGTGATCACGCAGTATTTGATACGCGACAATGATGACCCTGCATTATGGTTTGCATTTGTTGCAATTGGTGGCGGACTAGGTCTCATTCAATCCTACCGAATCGAAAAAAAAGAAGTGCTTGACAAAGAACAACATTGACAATAACCAGCAACAATTATCCTGCTTACTTACTAGCAAAAAAGCATCTTGAAAAAGATGCTTTTTTGCTAGTATCAGAAGTTTGGCTTATTGTCAGAACGAAGATTTTGTTAGGGTATGCAATTGACGAGAGCAGATCATCATCTTTTTAAGTCAATTCATTTTCCCAAATCTCCTTTCAGACTTTCCAGTGCTTTTTTTATCAGCGGGTCAAATGTATTGGCCACTTCAAAATATCCTTCTAATCGCCACGCCTGCCGGCCAAGCATGGCTCTTACCCTCATCATTAATAATTGCTTATCTTTTTGGGGAATTGTTTTCAAGTTAATAGAGTCCTTTGCCGCGTATTCTACGAGGCTGTTCCACAACCTGTTATCATCGTGAAAACCTGAAGCAAAATCAGTGGCATTTTTATAGGGCCTAAACTCCGACAGATGTTGCATGTAGTAAGAATATACAAAACGTGTTAATGTGTTGTTGACATACAATAAAGTAACATTTTTATCAATCGTGGCAGTATCAAAAGCAACAAAAATATCGGGAGTGATGCCACCACCACCATATACGGAGCGTCCCCCGTTGGTTTTAAATATTTTTCCGGCATGAATGCTGGTGGTGTCCCCGTGAATCACTTCGCCATCATGAAAGCGGTTCATTACTTCTTCATTATAGGAATCATGATTTTGGGTGTTATATGGTTTTTGAATACTCCGGCCTGTGGGAGTATAATATCTTGCGATCGTAAGGCGAAGCGCCGAGCCATCGCTTAAAGTATATTGTTCTTGAACAAGACCCTTCCCAAAAGTCCGGCGTCCGATGATGGTCGCGCGGTCCCAATCCTGCAAAGCTCCTACCAACACTTCGCTTGCCGAGGCTGTACCCTCATCCGTCAGCACGATCATTTTCCCTTTTTCAAACACTCCATCAATCTTGCAACGGTATTCCACTTTTGGCGAATTTACGCCCTGCGTATATACGATTAATTTGTCTCCGTCCAAAAAATCATCTGCCATAGCAACTGCCTGCTGCAAAATACCACCGCCATTGCCGCGCAGATCAAGAATTAGATTTTGTAAACCTGTTTTTTGCAACGCCTGCATAGCCTGCACAAATTCTGCGTGGGTTGTTTCAGAAAATTTATTTATGCGTATATAGCCAGTTTCCTTATTTATCATATAAGAAACATCCACTGCGGGCAAAGGAATGGTGCCGCGTGTAATTGCAAATTGCACGGGGTTATTTTCACGGATAACTGTAACGGTCACACTGCTGGCACCCGGGCCGCGAAGGAGCTTTTTTATCTTGTCAGCATCAATTCCATTGCCTGCTACTTTAGCCTCGTTCACTTTAATGATCTTATCGCCTATGTGTAAACCTGCTTTATCGCTTGGACCATTAGCTAGGACACTCACTATGTTTACAGTATCGTCAAAAATCTGGAACTCAACCCCGATGCCTTCAAAATTGCCCTGGAGGTCTTCGTTCACCTCGCTCAGTTCAACAGGCGGTATGAAAATGGAATGTGGGTCGAGATGAGCAAGCATGCCGCCGATCGCATTTTCTCCCAGAGTATCCAGGTTCACCGAATCAACATATCTCTGTGAGATCAATCCCATCACCTCTTCTACTGGTGCCTTCTTTTGGGCCTTAAAGAAACCTTTGGGGCTGATGTCCCCGCTCAGCCGATACCCAATCAACATTCCAAAAACCATTACAATTGCAAAAAGCAAAGGAAGCCAAACCTGTAATTTTTTCATTCCGGTATTTTTTCATTAAACAGGACGCAAATTAAGCAATGATGGGGAATGAGCAAGAAGTGAAAAGTTGTAAGTGATAGTTGGTAAGTTGCACAACGTTGCCAGTTTCGGATTTCCAGTCCTCAATGCTTCATTGCAATTAGATTTCTGGATGGCTTTCACTTTAAAAGAACCGGAAACTGAAAACCGGAAACTTGAAACTCTGCTATCTTCGCATCATGAACATCTTAATTGCCGATAGTGGCGCGACCAAATGCGAATGGTGCCTGTTGCAGAACGGCAGGAAGAAAATTATATATACACAGGGCATCAGCCCTTATTTTTTAAACACTGAGCAAATTGAAAATTTATTGAGAAAAGATTTAGTTCCCAAACTGAAGAAATTTGATATTGACAAGGTGAATTATTATGGAACAGGTTTAGCAAGCGCTGACAATGTTCGAATTTTAAAAAAAGTGTTGAAGAAAGTTTTTGCCGGAGCAAAGATAGAAGCCACTGAAGATATGACTGCCGCAGCAAGAGCATTATGTGGCAACAAAAAAGGCATGGTCTGCAATCTGGGCACAGGCTCTTTCGCATGTTATTATAATGGAAAAAAAATTGAGAAGCAGGCACCCGGCATTGGCTATATTTTGGGCGATGAAGGCAGCGGCGCTTATCTTGGAAGAAAAGTGCTGCAATATTATTTGTATAATACTTTTGATGAAGAACTGCGTTATAAATTTGACATGAAATATCATACAAACCGGTCTGAAATTCTTGATGCTATTTATAAGAAACCGTTGCCCAATCGATATCTCGCATCGTTCACTGTTTTTTTGGCAGAGAACCGAGGGCATTATATGGTAGAGAATATTATTGAAGATGGATTGAATGATTTTTTCTTTATGCATTTATGCAAGTACAATGAAATCTGGAAATATCCAGTTCATTTCATCGGCGGCGTGGCTTATGGATTTCGTGATGTGATAAAGGAATTGTGCAGCACCTATGAGTTTGAGCTTGGCAATATTTTGCAAAAACCGATGGAAGGCTTGATTAAGTATCATAGTGAGTAGTGAGTGGTCCGCGAATTAATAAATTAGCAAATTAGAACATTAACACATAAGCTAACTATAATTATGGCATTCGAAAAAATAACAGAAGAACCAGGAAATTACCGTCATTTGGAAAAAATGAGTATTCATGAAATCCTCATCCACATTAATCATGAAGACAAGGTGGTGCCAATAGCAGTGCAGCGGGCAATTCCTCAAATTGAAAAATTGGTTGCCATAATCAGCGATAAAATGTTGTCAGGAGGAAGGTTATTTTATATTGGCGCCGGAACCAGTGGAAGACTAGGAATATTGGACGCAAGCGAAATTCCGCCTACTTACGGTATGCCTTACGGCTTGATCATAGGGATTATTGCCGGTGGTGATGAAGCGATCCAAAAGCCAGTTGAAAATGCCGAAGACGATATGCAGCAGGGCTGGCTTGATTTGCAGGAATATTCAATCAATGGCAATGACGTAGTGATTGGCATTGCTGCAAGCGGTACGACCCCTTACGTTATTGGTGCACTGGAACAAAGCAGGATAAATAAAATCATTACAGGATGTATAACGTGCAACCCTGGATCACCGCTTTCAAAGTTTGCGGATTTTCCAGTTGAGGTGGTTGTCGGACCGGAGTTTGTGACGGGAAGCACGCGCATGAAAAGCGGCACCGCCCAAAAATTAGTATTGAACATGATCTCCACCACCGCGATGATACAGATTGGCAGAGTGGAGGATAATAAAATGGTGAATATGCAATTAACGAATAGCAAACTGATTGACCGGGGCACCAAAATGCTGATGGAGAAAACAGGAGTAAAGGAATATGAAAAGGCGAAGGAGTTATTATTGAAATATGGCAGCGTGAAGAAAGCGGAGGAATTTGTTGTTCGTGGTTTGTAGCCCGGCAATTTCTTTTTGTGTAGGGGGAAGCGAAACGCCCAAAACCATTCTATGAGTGCACGTTGCTGTGGCAATTTAAGTTGTCAGCGCTAGTTGTAAAGAAGAAAGAATTTGTCATGAGAGCTTGCGCTCCGTCAAAAATCTTTGTCAAATGAATTTCAAGATAACACAAAAAACTTTATTTGGAAATGGGTTTGGTGTTATTGTAAATTGCTGGTGCAGGATGCAGTTGGCAGTTCTGCACATTATTAAATCTTTACACGAACAATGCACGACATTGAACCATTTTATAACTGGCGCCATATTTATGTAAGCGAAGAAGATGAGCGCTCGCCGTTCTTTGGAAGAGTGTATTCGGAGTTTCAGTTCACGCAAACTATTTACAATTATTATATCCATCCGCAATGGGATGATTTTGGCTCACGCACACTATATATGAAAGTGCTGATGGCTGATTACGAAGAACGTTATGTAGTCATCGAGCTGATCGGAGAATGGAATGACGCGATTGAAAATGACATAATGGAACTCAAACGCGAAGTGGTAGATATTTTTCTTGCAGAAGGCATTAATAAATTTATTCTGATTGCAGAGAACGTCCTGAATTTCCACAGTGGCGATAAAGATTATTACGAAGAGTGGTACGATGAAGTGTGCGATGCGGAGGGCTGGATTGCATGTATTGATATGCCGGAGCAAACTCAATACGATTTCCGTCACGCAAAACTGAACCGCTATATTGAGCTCACAGAAATTGAAAACTGGCGGATATACAAGCCATTCCATTTGTTCAAAAAGATTGACCAGCAGATTTTAAACAGGCTGCAATAGTCAACTGGCGCGCGTTTTATTAACAATAGGAGGTGTTGGCTGGTGTAATTATTCAAAAAATAATTTTTTAGGATTGAAATAAGTTTCTACATTTGAAAGAATATATGTTTACGACTAAAGCATACCGTTATTTTTATTTTTTCTATTATTTCTACTTTACAAGTAGGCCGGGAATGCTTTTGTTAACAAGTAACTAAACAACCAATTAACATAAACAATCCCGGCCAAAAGCCGGGATTTTTCATTATTATGAATACAAGGGTTTCCATACAGGGATATGAGGGTAGCTTTCATCAGGTGGCAGCGCAGCAATTTTTTGGAATGGAGGTGGAGGTGATCCCATGCGCTACTTTTAGGGAAGTGATAAAAATTGCCACCAGCAAGAAAGAAAGTGATGGCGGCGTGATGGCAATTGAAAATTCCATTGCGGGCAGCATTTTGCCGAACTATAATCTGCTGCAGAGAAGCAATTTGGTGGTTGTCGGAGAAGTGTATCTGCAGATAAAACAAAACCTGTTAGTAAATCCGGGAGTGATGTTGAAGGATATCCGCGAAGTGCATTCACACCCAATGGCAATCCAGCAATGCCTTGAATATCTTGACAAATTTAATTGGAAATTGATTGAAACCGAAGACACCGCTTTAAGTGCCAGGCATATTCACCAACATCATAGCAAACATGTCGCGGCCATTGCAAGCAAGCTTGCAGCAGAGCTTTTTGGGTTGAGCGTGATAGCTCCGAATATCCACACGATGAAAAATAATTACACAAGATTTTTAATTATACAAAGAGAAGAAGTTGCAAAAAAAGTGGAGGACGCTGATAAGGCTTCTGTCAATTTTCATACTGATCATTCGCGAGGAAGCCTTGCCAGGGTGCTGACGAAAATTGCCGAGGGCGGGATCAATCTGAGCAAACTGCAGTCATTTCCCATTCCCGGTAGCGATTGGGAATATTCATTTCATGCAGACATGGAATTTGATTCGATGACACAATTTCATAGAGTGATTGAAAGCATAAGACCAATAACTGCCGGTTTGAAAATTTATGGCGTTTATAAAAAAGGGAAAACGGTGTGATGTCTGATCTAATAGATTTGAATGGTTGGCAAAGGATTCCTGTTACGCGAAAAAATTTGTAAAATAAAATGATAAAAACGGCTAAGAGATTAGAAGGTATTGGCGAATACTATTTCTCAGGGAAGCTGAGAGAGATTGACGAACTCAACGCCCAGGGGAAAAATATTATTAATCTGGGCATTGGAAGTCCTGATCTGCCACCGCATCCGGACGTGATTAAAGTATTGCAGGATGAAAGCGCGAAGCCCAACGTGCATGCCTACCAAAGTTATAAAGGTTCAGCAATTTTAAGGAATGCAATTGCTCAGTGGTATAAGCAATGGTATAATGTAGACCTAAATCCTGATGGGGAGATATTACCGCTGATGGGAAGCAAGGAGGGTATTATGCATATTTGTATGACATATCTTAATGAAGGGGATGGGGCATTAGTGCCAAATCCGGGCTATCCAACTTACCGTAGCGCGGTCAAGCTGGCAGGTGGGAATATTGTTGATTATGATTTGAGAGAAGAAAATAAATGGTTTCCCGACTTTGCAGAGCTTGAAAAAAAAGACCTGAGCAAGGTCAAAATGATGTGGGTGAATTATCCTCAAATGCCAACAGGGCAGTTGCCAACTAAAGATTTTTTTAATACACTCATTGCATTTGGAAAAAAGCGCAATATTCTCATTGTACATGATAATCCGTACAGTTTTATTTTGAATGATTTACCGATGAGTTTATTGGGTTTCGATGGTGCGAAGGAGGGGGTCATCGAA
>DATMMJ010000107.1:0-4821 GCA_035569795.1 Puia sp.
GTGGTAAAGTTAACCAATTCCGCAAGCCCTTTTCTGGCCTCAGTATCTTCAAACCCCTCAAGTATAGCCAGCGCCTCTTGCTTATATTTATTCATTATCCCTGAAGCATAAGCGATTCCTCCCGCCTGAATCACTTCCTTAATGACATATTGAACCTTCTCAGGGTTTTTGTTCTGGTTCTTAATTATGTACACTAGTTCTTTGCGAAGGGATTTATCTACGTTATTGAGCGTGAAAATAAGTGGAAGCGTAAGTTTTTTTTCCCTGATATCATTTCCCGTTGGCTTTCCAACATCATCGCTCCCATAGTCAAATAAATCATCTTTTATCTGGAAGGCAATGCCTGTCTTTTCGCCAAACAGTCGCAGCTTTTCCGTAAGCACTTCATCTTTGCTTGAGGAGAAAGCTCCTGCTGCGCAAGCGGATGCAAGCAAGGAAGCTGTTTTATAGCGGATGATCTCGAAATATGTATCTTCACTGAAGTTGAGTGATCTTGATTTTTCCATCTGTGAAAGCTCGCCTTCGCTCATCTGACGCACTGCATTGGAAAGTATCTGCAAGATCCTGAAATCGCTATTGTCGAGTGAAAGGAGCATGCCTTTTGCTAACAGATAATCACCAACAAGCACTGAAATCTTACTTTTCCAAAGCGCATAGGTCGAGAAAAACCCTCTCCTTTCCAAAGATTCATCGACAACGTCATCGTGGACTAATGACGCCGTATGCAGTAGTTCGACCAGGGAAGCGGCTCTATAGGTAGAATCGTTGATCTGGCCGCATAATTTTGCTGAGAGCAAGACAAACATGGGCCGCAGTTGTTTTCCTTTTCGGTTTACTATAAACCGCATGATCCTGTCTAGTAGCGGCACCTGACTTTTTACAGCTTCTTTAAATTCCCTCTCAAAAACCTGGAGCTCTTCGTGTAATATAGACTGTGAAATTTTCATTTGAAAATAGAAAGGGCAAATTACTACTTTGGGAATATTTACAATGAAAGCATCAAATTTTAAATTCTACTTGTCTTTTATTGACTAATCCACATTTTTATTTGCTATGTGCATTCAAATAAATTTGGTTTTTTACCACCAAATTCTATTTTTGCACATTAATCAACCAGGGATAAATCATTCATTCACATAAACTTCAGTTATGGCAAGCAAAAAGTACGCATTATTTAGTGTTCTCCTCTGCCTGTTAGTGTCGAGTTCTTTTGCACAAATAGGTGCAAGCTATGACCTTCGGGATTCCTCTCTGATACCGGCTAAACGAATTCCGCAGCACAATGAGTTTTTAAACAATGCTTATCCTTTTCCTGCAAAACCACGCAATGAGTGGGAAATTGGTTTAAAGGGAGGCTTGCCATTTGGCGAGACAGATGTCAGGTACTGGGGGCCGACTGGTGGATTTGGTGTACATGTCAGAAAAGCTTTAGGATATGTATTTTCCCTCAGGGGTGAATTTGATTGGTTGCGTATAAAGGGCTTGAATTTTCAACCTTCGTCAGATTTTGGAGCTAATACAGCTTGGATTGCTCCGCCCAATGGAAATGGTCCTAGTGTTAATCCTTATCAGCCAGGTGTTGACCACATATTTTACAATTACAGATCTACCATCAATGAACTGACCCTTCAGGGCCTGATCACTTTAAACAATGTTCGTTTTCATAGAGCAAAGACTGGGTTTAATGTCTATGGGTTTGGTGGGATCGGTCTTACCAGGTATAACACATTTATTAATACGCATGATGGTAATGGAAGTTATGAAGCGGCTTTTAACAACCTATACAATTCAATTGGCGCTGGCAACTTCACTTATGGCAATAGGAAAACCATAAAAAAGCAATTAAAATCCATTATGGATGGAAAGTTTGATACCCAGGCCGAGGAAGATAAGAGCCAGCCTAAATTAGGCGGATGGCCACTTTATCCTGTAATTGTTGTAGGTGCGGGTGCTCAAATTAAAATAAATAACAAGTTTAACTTTGCTATAGAATATAAGCAAACATTCTTAAAAACAAATTTGCTTGATGGCCAGCAATATCAGGAAAATGGTCCGACGGAAACTGCCCTGGTAAGCAATTTTGATGCTTATAGTTTTTTAAGCGTTGGATTGAATTACAATATCGGGAAAAAATCTGTTGAACCTTTGTGGTGGCTGAATCCACTAGATTATGCATATAGTGAGATCAACGCTCCCAGGCATATGAAGCTGCCAAAGCCAGTGCTTGATGATGCGGATGGTGATGGCGTCACTGACCAGTTTGATCTGGAGCCAAATACCCCCAAAGGCTGCCCTGTTGATACCCATGGTGTAAGCCGCGATACCGACGGTGATGGCGTTCCGGATTGCAAGGACAAGGAACTTATCACTCCAACAATATGCCAGCCTGTGGACGCTGACGGTGTGGGTAAATGCCCAGATCCACAATGTTGCAAGGACATTAAAGCCATGTTAGATACTATGGATATAAGAGGTAAGCATGGTTGTTCGATCGGTGATTTGCCAAGCATTACTTTCAAAGCCAGAACGGTAACATTGAGCAAAGATGGCAAGGCTCTTCTTGCAAGCGTTGCAGAGAAAATGCGCAACAATCCTAACTGTAAAGTGGCAGTGGTAGGTTATGGCGAATCAAGCAAAGCTGCACAGCAGTTGAGTTGGGATCGCGTAAATGAGGTGATCAAATACCTTGTTGAGAAAGAAGGTATAAGTGCTGACAGGTTTATCTTCCGCTATGGCCAAACTGGTGGTGATGAGAATACCATTGATCTGAAAGACGGCACAGGCGAAGAAGGACCGAACACAGTTCCTGCGCCTCATCCTAACCTGAGGAAGAAATAACAAGCGAACTATTCATAATAATCACAACCCTTCTGCTTCTTGCAGGAGGGTTTTTTATGCATTCCTTAACTTCGATTTTTTGGGGCAGATATTAAATACTTCCATTTTTGCCTAAATACCTTAATTTTGCAAGCCTTTATGAGACTGTCAATTGTTTTGTTTGTAGCTGTCACCACACTTGCTTCCTGTTCTTTTTACCAAAAGACAATGAAGAGCCTTGGCCTTGCAAAAGGAAGCAAAGGGGAAAAAAGTTTTTCAAAAGTGATGAAAAGCAAGGATTATGATTTTAAACTACGTATGGCGGAAAAATATTATGTGCGTAAGGACTATAACCGTGCACAGCAACTATATCAGGATCTTTTTCCTGTGCTGAAAGGCAGCCCGCAGTTTGAAGATCTTTATTACAAGTTTGCTTATTGCTCGTTTTATTTGAAAGATTTCACAAATGCAGAAAATCTGTTCAAAGGTTTTGTAGAAGTTTTCCCGAACAGCGCTAAAGCCGAAGAAATGGATTATATGCGGGCTTTCACTTTTTACAATCAATCGCCAAAATACGAATTAGACCAAACCACCACCACAAAAACGATGGGTTTTATGCAAGCTTTTATCAACACCCATCCAGGTTCTGCGAGGATAAAAGATGCAACGGAGATCATAGATAAATGCCGAGCGAAGCTTGAAATGAAAGATTTTAAAAATGCAGAGCTTTATTTTAATGTTGGCCAATATAAAGCAGCAGGTATCGTTTTCAATATCTTAATGAATACATACCCGGATTCGGAAAAAAGCGACCAGTATAAACTATACGTCATAAAATCTGATTATATGTATGCCAGTTTGAGCATACCTGACAAAATGGAAGACCGCTATCAACAGGTTATCACAGACTGCAACGATTTTGTGGATCGATTTCCGGATAGCAAGCTTACAAAAGAAGTGCAGAACTATTTAAATACGACTCAAAACAATATAAAATCTTTAAAAAATGAGCAGGTTAAGAAGACAAGCTAGCACCAGCACAGTGAATGTGGTTGAAACGAAAAACCTCACTGATATAAAAAATAAAACAGGCAACTTGTATGAATCGATTGCCATTGTTGCAAAACGCGCGAATCAGATCAATATTTCTTTGAAAGAAGAACTGCATAACAAATTGGAAGAATTTGCAAGCCATACCGACAGCCTTGAAGAAATTCACGAGAACAAGGAGCAGATTGAAATTTCTAAGGCTTATGAAAGAATGCCGAATGCCGCACTGTTAGCAACACAAGAGTTCATGGAAGACAAGATTTATTACAGAAAGAACGAAGATGACTTGTTTAGTTAGCCCTATATAGCGGTTATATTACAAATGATGCGGCGGTCTTCTAAACTGTCGCATTTTAATTTGACTGTATAGTTGAGCTTGCCGACACAAAAGCCATAATTTTATTATCATGCTCGATGGCAAAAAAATATTGGTTGGGGTCACAGGAAGTATAGCTGCTTATAAATCCCTCGTTTTAGTGCGTCAGCTCATAAAGTCGGGTGCGGAGGTGAAAGTGATCATGACGCGTTCCGCAAAAGATTTTGTCACCCCGCTTTCGTTAAGTACGCTTTCAAAAAACCCGGTATTAATAGATTTATTTGAGCAGGATGCTTGGACTAATCATGTTGCGCTAGGCAGATGGGCGGACGCAATCATTATAGCCCCACTCAGCTGCAACACGCTTGCTAAAATGGCGATCGGTCTATGCGATAATTTGCTTCTTGCCGTGTATCTATCTGCAACATGCCCCGTAATTGTGGCTCCCGCCATGGATGAAGATATGTGGCATCATCCAGCCACGAAACTAAATATTGAAAGACTTATGTCTTTTGGCAATAAGGTTATTCCCGTTGATAAAGGCGAATTAGCAAGTGGTCTATTTGGCGACGGAAGAATGGCTGAGCCTGAGGCCATCCTGGAATGTATATCTGATCTTTTTTTTTTAGACAGGCCAC
>DATMMJ010000108.1:0-6095 GCA_035569795.1 Puia sp.
ATTGTTTAACACCGTTTCATTGCTGTCATAATCCCATTTACCACTGCCAAATCGCTTCCATTCCTGTTGGGCGCGCAGCATAGGCTCATGATGAGAAGTGCCCATAACGATGCCATATTTATCCGCAAGGATTGGATTGAGTGTATCATCATCATTGAATGCATTGCCCCACATTGCGGGCCATAGATAATTCCCTTTTAGCCGCAAAAGCAGCTCGAATATTTTTTCATATACAAGGTGATTGACACCCCCAAATTTCTCTTTCGCCCAGCCGGTGAATGCAGGCGCTTCATCATTAATAAAGATGCCCCGGTATTTTACTGTGGGAGAATCAATTAAGAGGAAATGACCCTTTATATATAATTCTTTTTTCTTTTTAACAGGAACGTCTGCCCACCAATTCCAAGGGGATACGCCAATCTGTTTTGATAACTCAAATACGCCATAAGCCGCGCCTCTTTTGTTGCTGCCCGCAATAACCAAGGCATTATCGATTCCGGGAAAAGGTTTTTGAATGGTCTGGATTTGAAAAGCATCCCATTTATTTTTTATGCCTGCTATGGATAATTTAGTATGTGCAATTAATTTTTTGATGAGAGATGATTTATTTATTGTGCCGATGATGATGATATTTTTAACGAAAGGCGTAAGTGTAGAAATGATTTCATTTTTTTTGCCTGCTACCATTTCTAAATCGCGCTGAAACAAAGCCGCTGCTTTTTGCATTAACCAATCATCCTGCGGATCAACATAAATGAAAGCAGAGTGAAGAGAGGAGACGACAGGAAACGCACCCGGTTCCATTTTTACATCAAGCAGATTTTGCGCAGGAGCTTTCGCAAAAACAGAGAGCACCAAGAGTGCAATCAATACATTCCTTTGCATAATGATCCAGTTTTATGCTTTCAAAACCCAATTGAATTCCCCCCATCTACGGGGATAATGACGCCTGTAAGATATTTCGCACTTTCCGAAGCAAGGAACAAGGCCGCATCTCCAATATCTTCAGGCGTTCCCAATTTTCCAAGTGGCGTTCTCGAAAGCACTTTACGTTTTCTTTCTTTGTCATTGTTGAATGCTTTTGCAGACATATCAGTTGCTATAAAGCCAGGCGCTATGCAGTTCACGCGAATGCCTTTCGGAGATAATTCTACTGCCATGGCTTTGGTCATGCCTTCAATTGCAGATTTTGATGCGGTATAAGCAATCACCTGGGGAAGGCCATATTTTGCTGCCATAGAACTGATATTGATGATAGTACCTTCGCCGCGGTCAATCATATTTTTCGCCACTTCCCTTGACAGAGAAAAAACGGACAATACATTCGTTTGCAAAACCTGTAGAAACTCTTCATCCGTAACTCTGGTAAATTCTTTCTTGAGATTGATGCCTGCATTATTGACCAATATATCTATTTGCCCGTATTTGTCTGTCAGCTGTTTCACAAGCTGAGGCATGGATTGCAGGTCGCCCAAATCAAAACTAACGGCAATACACAACCGGCCTAGCTGTTTTTTTGCAGCCTCTAATTTTTTCTGATCCCTTCCGATTATTATTGTACAGATTTTACTTTCCACAAATTTTTCTGCTATAGCGAGCCCAATACCGGAAGCGCCTCCTGTAACAATAGCTATTCTATTTTTCTTTACTGCATTCATTAAAAAAAGTTGTTTTGGTTTTTAGAGCTAAAAAAAATTAAAAGATGGTTTTTACCTAAACAATTCTTCCAACCCTTTTCATTCTAAATATACTAATTGCGCATGGATGAAGCCCGAATCACTAGTTCAGAACGCAGCAAAATAGTGTTTGTTGAGTGAATAGTCGACACGCCATTCAGGTGATTGATCAGATTGCGCGCAGCCACCTCTCCCATTTCGTAACCGGGATAATTGATAGTCGTAAGATTAGGTTCAATGACAGTAGAAACCGGGTCGTTGTTGAACCCGACAAACGCAACGTCTTTTGGTATATTAATGCCTTGCTTTTTCAAAGCAATCATGCAACCTACTGCGCAATTATCGTTCGCCACAAAAACACCGTCCGGTAGAGGCTTTAGTTTCAAAATATTTTCTGCGGCAAGGTTGCCGTCTTCCTGACTGAGATTGCTGATAATAACATACTTTTCTTTATACGAAATACTGTGATCGGCCAGCGCCTGCTTATATCCGGCAAGGCGATCTATATAGACATTTCTTTTAGGCGTAGCCGTAATATGCACAATTCTCTTACATCCCTGTCCTATTAAATGTTTGGTTGCTTCATAAGCAGCCCTCCTGTTGTCGATTAAAACATTCGTACAATTTTTATGTTCCATCACACGATCAAAAAAAAGCAATGGGATCTTTTTAGCAAAAAAGGAATCAAAATGTTTTGTGTCCTGCGTATCATATGCCAATGAGACAAGCAAGCCGTCTACCCGGTTATTAAACATGGTCCGGGCACTCGCAATTTCCTTCAGCGCTGATTCAGACGATTGGCTGATGATAAGATTAAATCCTTTATTATTGACAACGCTTTCCATACCTGCAATTACGGTTGACATAAAATAACTGTTAAGCCTCGGGATAATTACGCCAATGGTATTGGTGCGCCGGGTGCGCAGGTTGCGGGCGAAATGGTTGGAACGATACCCCATTTGCTCAGCCAGCTCAGCAATTTTTTTCTTTGTTTTTTTACTTACCACTGGGTCGTCTTGCAATGCACGGCTTACCGTGGCAACTGAAATATTCAGCTTTCTGGCAAGGTCATAAATCGTTATTTCTTTGACTTCCGTCATAAAATCGGTTACATGTTGATTGTAAAGCTATGAAAATATTTTTTTTAAAAAAATAATGTAATCGGTTACATTTTTGAAAAATCTTACTACATTAGTATCGTGAATGAATATAATGCCCACCTCCATCTAACCAAAAAACGATTGGCTATGCTGCTAAAAAAAGAGGCCGTTTTCTTAAATAGTTCCTGAAAAATTGTGTGCATCCCTCACGCCTATCCTTTATTGAAAGAATTAAAAACTGCCAACACCGCATCAAACCAAACAACCAAACCTGTAATTTTTAAAATGATTGCTTATGAGAGTTACCATTCAGCAACCCGCTCTTGTCGTTTGTAAAAAAACCTTCTGGGCGTATAACAAAATACTGTTTTTATTTTTAATCCTGTGTTTTGCTGTTTCGCGGGGAGGAGCCCAAGACAATGCCAGCAACATCCGCATCCGGGGCATCATTAAAAATGAAAGCGGGCAACCGGTAGAAAAAGTTTCCATAGTAATTAAAGGCTCGTCTAGCGGGGCAACCAGTAATGAGAATGGAGAATTTGAAATTACTGCACCTCCTAATAGCACGCTTATTTTTTCACATGTTGGGTTTGTGTCTGTTGAAATCCGAGTGAATGGCCGATTAGCGATCAACATAAAACTCATAAGCGCATCTAGCGCATTGAATGAAGTGGTAGTTGTCGGATATGGTACGCAAAGAAGAAGCGATGTGACCGGCGCTGTGGTTTCCGTTGGGGCCTCGGTGTTGCAGGAAGTGCCTACAGCAAATCTGGTCTCAGAATTAAAAGGGCGGGCAGCAGGTGTAGATATTGTAAGCAATAGTTCCGGCCCAGGCGCAACGGGGCAGATAAGGATCAGAGGGAACCGATCTCTTACGCCTGAAGTTGTTCCCTATAACGCGGCGCAATCTGCTGCAAACAATGACCAGCTGAATGCTCCACTGCTTGTAGTAGATGGCATTCCTTATGGCGGTTCGATAAATGACCTTAACCCCGATGACATTGCCAGCCTTGATATTTTGAAAGATGCTTCTGCAACTGCGATTTACGGATCGAGGGGATCAGGCGGTGTAATTATTATAACGACAAGAAGAGGAAAGCCGGGCAAAGCCGTGATGAGCTATGGCGGATATTACGGGATCGCAAGAGTAACGGGTGAATATAAAGTCTTTAACGGGCCGCAATATGCAGCGCTCAAGACGGAAGCAGCAGCTGGCAACAGCATAAATCCCGGAACAACTGCTTATGGCTTAACCACAGCTGAGCAAGCAGGGGTTACCAGTGGAACTTCTACCGACTGGCAAAAAATGATTTATCAACAAGGGCATACTACCAATCAAAATATAAGTCTTTCCGGCGGTAGCGAAAGCACTCAATTTTCAATAGGTGGGAGTTTTTATAAGGAGACTGGCATCATTCCTGGCCAGGATTTTACAAGATTTGCGATTCGCACAACGATCGATCATCAAATTAGCCGCCATTTAAAAATTGGTATCAATATGATGAATTCACTTTCCTATACAAATTATGGCGGGAACCCAGTTGGCGGACTGATCAGGATGAGCCCGCTGGTTTCTCCGTATAATGCGGATGGCTCCATCAATGCATTGCCTGAAGCAGGTGCAATTGACGGCGCCACTGTGAATCCTTTGTCAATAAAATATGATGGCGCCGCAATCCTTAATAATGACAGAAGATTGAGAACCTTCAACAGTTTATACGGTCAATGGGAAATCATAAAAGGCTTAAAATACAGAATAAATGTTGGATTGGATTATAGCCAAGATCGGGCAGGTTCTTATTTCGGTCCCAACACATTTTATAATTCCAGCACGTCGCTTGCTTCTGGCAGTGAAGCAGTGACCAATTCTGAAGCATATACGTATACAATTGAAAACCTGATGACGTATGATAAAACAATTAAAGGCAAACACAGAATAAACTTTACTGGCCTCTACAGTGTGCAGAAAGACCACAATCAAGGAAGCGGGGTGTTCGGGACTGGCATTCCTGCCGATTATATTCAGAATTATAATCTTAGCCTGGCAGGTTCGGTCAATGCGTCTACTGTTAATACAAACCCCTGGACATTCGCTGAAAGAGGGCTGATCTCTTACATGGCCCGGTTGAACTATGCATTTGACAATCGCTTCCTTGCAACAGCCACTGTCAGAACAGATGGGGCCTCGGTGCTCTCCCCGGGCAATCAATATTTTACTTATCCTGCCTTTGCTGCCGGGTGGAATATTGCAAATGAAAAGTTCATGAATAACGTGGGTGGACTTACCAGCCTTAAGCTGAGAGCCGGCTGGGGCGTGACTTCCAATCAGGGGATCAATCCTTATGCAACACTTGGGGCACTCAGCACGGATGCTTACAATTTTGGCCCGGGCACGGCCGGCCAAAACATTGGATATCTTGTCACCAGCCTTGCAAATAAAAATCTGAAATGGCAATCTACCGGAGAAACGAATGTCGGTGTGGATTTTGGCATATTGAAAAACCGAATCACCGGCACTTTTGAAGTCTACTTCCAGAATACAAATAACATTCTTTTGCAGGAAAGCCTTCCTGCCAGCAATGGAGCGGGTAGCACAATTGTGAATGCGGGTAAAACACAAGGGCATGGATATGAAATAAGCATCAGCAGCATCAACATACAAAGCGTTAGCGGCTTCACCTGGTCAACTGATATCAATTTTTCTGTTGACAGAGATAAAATCGTTCAGCTCCAGAATCCAACCCTTAAACAAGATCTTGGCAATGGCTGGTTCGTGGGGCAGCCCATAACGGTAATTTATGATGTGAAGAAAATAGGAATATGGCAAACACAAGATTCTGCGCTTGCATCATCATATGGCCAAAAGCCAGGTCAGATACGGGTTCAAGATATAAACAAAGATGGCAAAATCAACGCAAGCGATGCGCAAATATTGGGCAACTACCAACCCAAATGGATAGGGGGCATGACCAACCGGGTCTCTTACAAACACTTTGATCTTTCCATTGTGATCTATGCAAGACTGGGACAAATGGTTGATGTGCCTTATCTGACATCTGATGGGAGCGCTCAGGGTTTTGACTTTTTCAATAATAGCAGGAATAATCAGATAAGAACAAATTATTGGACACCAACTAATCCAACGAATGGTTTTCCGAGACCCGATGCGAGCGCAGACAAATTCATATATGCATCAACGTTAGGGTACCAGGATGGTTCATTTATTAAGGTGCGGAGCATTAATCTTGGATATGATTTGCCCTCAAAATTTTTGAACAGAACGGGAATCAGCTCATTGAGGATTTATGTCACAGCCCTA
>DATMMJ010000109.1:0-3235 GCA_035569795.1 Puia sp.
TCCTGGCCTTTCTTTTCATCCTTGATCAGGATACTGGCTGAAGATTCATAAACAGGGACAGTGTATTGAAGGTATACAAATGCGAGCGCCACGCTGAACAGGAACAAAACAGCAAAGAACGGCCAGTAGGGCAGGTATTTAATTGCCAAAGCCTGAAAAAAGTTCTCATTACCAGCATCCGTTGCAATTGGCTGCTTTTTTTCCATATTCAAAGGGTTTTATACTGTATCATATACCCGGATGTAACGTATTATTACTCCCTTTATTTTCTATATTGAATCGCACTTATGGTAATGATTAATAATGATATAACGCTTAACACGATGGGAGTAACCTGGGCAAACCTTTCCTTCTTTTCCCTGTTTTGACTTGGTTCAACATAAATGACGTCATTTGACTTCAGGTAATAATACGGTGAGGTAAACAAACTGCTGGAGGTCAGGTCAATTCTTTCGATCAATTTATCTCCTTTGTCATCTTCCCGAATCAGCATCACATTGTCCTTCTTACCATAAATCGTAATATCTCCAGCAAAACTCAAAGCTTCCAACAAACTGATTTTCTCATTCGGAGTCGTATAAACACCAGGTTTCGCAACTTCTCCCAAAACGCTCACTCTGAAATTCAATTGCCTAATGGTTACAATCGGATCAATTAATTGTTTTGAATCCACCAATTGTTTGGTCAACAAGGCCTGCAGCTGCGATTTGGTCAGACCCTGAGCATGTATTTTCCCTAAAACAGGAAATAAAATGTCTCCATTAAGATTTACCAGGTAGCCGACAGTAAGGGTATTTCCAAAAGATGTGGCCGAACTGGTCGTAGGGGTGGATTCATTCGGCGCATTAAAAATCGCCGAGGCGGTTGGGTTGGCGCTGCTTACCGTAATACTTAGTAAGTCATTGATTTGAATAAATGATTCAATATTTGGTGGGAATTTGCTTCTTATAGTCACATTGTCGATGCCATCAAAGTAGACGACCTTTTTCGTGCTGCAGGAAGACGAGAATAAAACAAGAACCACTAACAAAAATCCTGAGAAAGTTTTAATTGTTGCTCTAAGGGTCGCTTGGTACATAGTAAATAATGCGTTGAGTATCAAATTTTTAGCTATGAATTAAAAAATAGGCTCCTGGCGGTTGATCAACGACTATACGACGATAATAACTGCAACCTGAAATTTTTTTATAAAAATGCTGGATCATATTTGTCACCATTCCTGACTACTCTGATTGATAAGTCCGGGAAAATCAAATTAAGCGCATTGAATAGTCGTAAACTGTTTCGGTAGAAGGATATGTGGAATTCCTCAAAACTATATTCATGTAGCTATCAAGGCTTAAAGATAGAAATTTTTATCAAAGATCTATGCATGTATTAACAAATTGGAATACAATTAAATTGACTACAAATTGACAGAAAAAAAGTACAGAAATTATTTACCGGTAAAGCAGTTTCCCAATTCGGGAAATTTTCCTCATTAAAGACCAATTCCCATTCCGATATTTCAAAACAGTCTCAAAAAACTTTTTCATTTTTATATTTAACAGATAAAAAATTTGTGGAAAATTGAGAGATAAAATGTGGATTACTTTTAATTGTCTAAGGATCAGAATTTTAATCCTAAAAATGTTGTAGCATTTAATCAACAATTCCCATTCTGAAATTTTTGGCAAGTAATTTGAACACGTTCGGGTAGTTTTAAAATATTAACTAAGAAGACGTTAATATTTGAAATGTAAAGTCCAAACGAGAAGTTATCCAATATTCATCCAATATCCACGAACTATGGAAATCCAACTCTACACACAAAGTGTCTTTGTCGTATTTAGTTCGGTAGTAAAGAAGATCAAAGACAAAGCATACAAACTTTTCCTGCTATCCTGTTTTATAGGTGTCCAACTTGCCGGTCTGGCACAGACGACCAATTTAACTTTTACACAAATACCTCTGACAGACCCGGAATTCATGAGACCCGGAGCGGGTGCTAATGAATGGTCGTATGATCAGAACGTGGTGAATATTCCTGTACAGGGAACGAACACACAACGTCTCGACAGATATTGGCGCTTTACATGGCTTGATTTTCAAGCGGGAAATGGATCAGCCGGATCTTACGACTTCACCACCTTTGATTCTAAAATTCAGCAATCAATTTCAAAAGGACAGACATTCTCATTTGGAGTTATGCAACAATGCGGAGGCTGCGATGCAAATCTTCAGACAAATATTAGTGGTGCTGTCATGTTATATCCTACCTGGCTGCATAATCAAATGCAATCGGAATCAGTAAAAGATTTCATATCCGGCGGAGAATGGTTCCCGAATTATAACAGCCCTTCCTATTTGACAGCGCTAAAGAACCTCAACATAGCAATCAATAATCATATCCTGGCCGGATCTTACAACGGTGTGCGTTATCAGGACGTGATTGGTCAGATCGATATAAGAGGTTATGGCGATTTTGGGGAGTGGACAAACAATGTATTTACGAACGGGAATATTACTGTTGCAACGGGTGACAGTATTATATCTTATCATGTGCACGTATTCGATAAATTCCAATGCGTTTATATGATGGCCACTGTTGATGGCGGTCAATTGTCTAACACAAACATTCCGCCCGGCGTGGGTTATTATGCACTGACCGTCTCAAATTCTGTTGGTAAGCTGGGATGGCGAAGGGACTCATGGGGACAGACGGATAATTATCTTTCTCAATGGACAGATACGAACCCGACTGTTTTTAATGGACTTTCTTTCAACACAGAAATAATGAACCGCTACCAGTTTGCGCCGATAGTTGGTGAACCACAGGATGGTGGGTCAGCAGGGAATTTCACTTCACTTGCAGCACAAATGACGAAATATGGTGTCACCAGTTTTGGTAATGGTAATTTTAATAATGGTGTTAATGCAACTATACAAAATAGTTTCAGGGCCGCTTCTAAGGCTGCCGGATATCGTATTGTATTAACGGGTGGGAGTATGACTACAACGCTGACCGGTGGAAGCACGTTTAATCTCTCTCTGAATTGGCAGAATATCGGTGCAGCACCGGAGTATAAAAACTGGAACGTAACATTCGAACTCAGGAGTTCGAGCAATGCCGTAGTATGGTCAGGAACATCATCGTTTAATCCAAGATTATTTTTACCATCCGGTACACCATCGGCCATCAGTGATAATTTTACACTTCCTTCAACTGTTCCGCAAGGCACATATAGCATGTATC
>DATMMJ010000110.1:0-2473 GCA_035569795.1 Puia sp.
CTGTCCGCATTCGGGACGTAGCAGGCATCGGACTAGGTTATGCTACCCGCTATGGTGCGATGACCTACAATGATCAGGGAGAAGTGGCAGGCGCAGTGGTGATGATGTTAAAAGGAGAAAATTCTTCCGCAGTTATTAAAAGGGTAAAAGAAAAAATTGCACAAATTCAGAAAACATTGCCAGAAGGTGTTATTGTAGAACCTTTTCTTGACAGAACAAAAATGGTTAATAATGCTATTTCGACAGTGAAGAAAAACCTGATAGAGGGCGCATTGATAGTCATATTCGTACTGATATTGTTTTTAGGCAATCTACGTACAGGGCTACTCGTCGCTTCCGTCATTCCCTTATCAATGCTCTTTGCTATTATACTCATGAATACTTTTGGCGTAAGTGGCAACCTGATGAGCCTGGGCGCAATTGATTTTGGATTGATTGTGGATGGGGCAGTTATCATTGTGGAAGCTGTGATACATAAATTATCTGCTTCCGGGAATTCTGAAATCCTGGCAAGAATTAGTCAGGGTGAAATGGACAATGAAGTACAGGAAAGTGCCTCACGAATGATGAACGTGGCCGTATTTGGTCAAATCATTATTCTAATCGTGTATCTGCCCATATTCTCTTTGCAGGGTATCGAAGGTAAAATGTTCCGGCCAATGGCTCAAACCGTGACTTTTGCTTTAATCGGCGCCTTTGTTCTTTCTGTCACTTATGTTCCCATGATGGCATCCCTTGTAATCAGTAAAAAGATTTCACCAGGGAAAAATATCAGCGAACAGATCATGGCCTCCCTGGGGAAAATATATCAACGTTCGCTGCAAACTATGTTCCGGTACACAAAAGCAGTTATTGCTTTATCTGTTATCCTGTTTGCAGTAAGCATTTTTGTCCTGACAAGATTAGGAGGTGAATTTATACCCAAGCTGGAAGAAGGAGATTTTGCAACGGAAACCCGTGTACTCACCGGGAGTAATCTGCATACTTCTGTCAACACTTTGTTTAAAGCTGCCCATATTTTACGACAAAACTTTCCGGAGGTTGAAAAGATAGTTGGAAAGAACGGCAGCAGTGAAATCCCTACCGATCCTATGCCTGTTGATGCCAGTGATATGATGATCATTCTGAAAGACAAGAGCCAGTGGACAAGCGCCAAAACTTTTGATGAACTCGCCGATAAAATGAACAAGGCCTTGCAGGACATACCAGGTGTCACTTTCGGGTTTCAATATCCTGTTCAAATGCGCTTCAACGAACTGATTAGCGGGGCGAGACAGGATGTGGTATGCAAAATTTTTGGAGAAGACCTGGATTCACTTGCTATGTATGCAAACATGCTTGGCAGCATTGCCGGAAAAGTGAATGGCGCTTCAGATATTTATATAGAAAAAGTTACAGGCATGCCGCAGATCGTAGTAAACTATAACCGCGATGCCATGGCGCAATATGGTTTGAATATCGAAGATATAAACCGGTCCGTTAACACGGCATTTGCAGGTCAGCGTACGGGGCTGGTATTCGAAAACGAGCGAAGATTTGACCTCGTTGTAAGGTTGGAATCTGGCCAGCGAAAAGATGTGAGTGACGTACAAAACCTGCTAATTCCCACACCAAATGGAACGCAGATACCGTTATCACAGGTGGCTGATGTGCAACTTACGGAAGGCCCAAATCAAATACAGCGGGAAGACGCTAAACGGAGAATTATTGTAGGATTCAATATTCGTGGGAGGGATGTAAAAAGTGTAGTAAACGAATTACAGGCAAAAATACAAACACAATTAAAATTTGCGCCAGGGTATTTTATTGCTTACGGAGGCGCATTTGAAAACCTTGAAGCCGCACAAAAAAGATTAAGCATAGCCGTTCCGGTTTCTCTTCTGTTAATTTTTTTAATGCTGTATTTTGCTTTTAAGAGTGTAAAACAAGGCTTGCTTATTTACTCTGCAATACCACTTTCAGCTATTGGAGGTATTATGGCATTGGCCATCCGTGGGATGCCCTTCAGCATTTCAGCAGGAGTGGGTTTTATTGCTTTATTTGGAGTGGCTGTATTAAACGGCATTGTACTGCTTTCTGAATTTAACAGGTTGAGAGGGGATGGGATGGAGGATGCAAAACAGGTTGCATTGGAAGGAACAAAAAACCGTTTACGACCTGTACTTATGACCGCATCAGTTGCATCGCTTGGCTTTATCCCCATGGCGCTCAGCAATGGAGCAGGCGCAGAAGTTCAAAGGCCACTGGCAACCGTTGTGATTGGGGGATTGGTGACAGCAACCTTCCTCACATTATTTGTATTGCCCATGTTATATGTATTATTCCAAAAAAAGAATAAGCCCACGCCTGCAACTATTTCAAAAAACATTTCCATCATTTTAATATGCGTTATTGGATGTGCAGATTCAATTAAGGCACAAACACCAATTCAGATGCAGACTGCAATAGATACGGCAATGAAAAATAATTTGTC
>DATMMJ010000111.1:0-6473 GCA_035569795.1 Puia sp.
TGCTGTCCCTATGAAATCAGATTCATTAAGAGCAGCTACTTATGTCAGCAGCACCTTCACAGTGGGTGGCGCAAACGAAGGCTGGCGCGATGGAGTGTATGCATTTCAGGGCAGGATTCACAGGAGTCATAACTTAGGGAATTTTCAGGCATATTATGGGGCAAA
Organism: Puia sp.; assembly: GCA_035569795.1. Lineage (GTDB taxonomy): Bacteria > Bacteroidota > Bacteroidia > Chitinophagales > Chitinophagaceae > Puia. The sequence continues at coordinate 166 of DATMMJ010000111.1, forward strand.
TATTTCCTTGGGATCATACCATGTGGCAAATTACTATAGCTCATCCTCTCCTAGTGACTCGACTACTTACTCATCAAACAATTTCTTTGGTTCTTACGGATTTAGTGGGGGTCTCAATGTAGTTTTGCCGACAAACAATGGAAATGAATGGAGACCTATCGGCATCGAGACGTCTGTGCAAAAGGAATTTGGCAGCTATTATAATTTCAGAAAGAATCTGCCCGACTCAAATGCTGATGTCGTTTTCAGGAAAAATATAACGGCCACGCTTGGCGTATTCACCGACATCATCGGGAAATCCAGGCATGGAGGAGAATTTGGCTATAAGATGGGTCTTGGTTTTATGATAAACCCATCAAGTGACTACACCCACGTTTATAACCGGAATACCGTCAATCCTGTCGCCTATTTTTCAAATACCATACATTTTTCCAAATCCAATATTTCAGGGTTTGTTCAAGTCAACCTAAGCAACAGCTATGCAGGCAATGTGCAGTTTGGCGTCAATTACCGATTAGGAAAAAAGTAAACCAATATTATTGTAGTTCGGATAACAGGCCCTCCAGATCCAATTGTTCAGTGACCATATGCAGATTGCCCTCGGCATCAGTGGGCCATTGTTCTTTTGGCTTGTCCCAGTATAGCTCCACTCCGTTGCCATCAGGATCATTTAAATAAATGGCTTCTGATACGCCATGGTCTGACGCTCCGGTCAATGGATACTTTTCATCAATCAATCTTTTTAATGCGGTGGCAAGATCTCTCCTCGTAGGATAAACAATTGCCGTATGGAATAATCCGGTGGAGCGCTGCGGAGCTGGCGGCGCGTTTTTGCTGTACCAAGTATTCAATCCGATATGATGATGATACCCACCCGCGGAAATAAATACTGCGCCATTGCCGTAGCGCTGTGTGATTTCAAAACCCAATAAACCGTTATAGAACGATAAAGCTTTATCAAGGTCAGAGACTTTTAAATGCACATGGCCAATGCGTGTTTGTGGCGGAATGGTGTAAGGCATGATGTTGAATTTTGCATGGTAGATGGTAAAAGAAGTTTGTGACCATGCGTTTATCACTTATTACTCATAACTGCTATTTACACTAGGGCAAATTTAACATTAGCATACAGTTCTTCTCGCAATTGTTTGACTCGCTCATTTTCCAAATATTCGTCAAACGACATCAAACGGTCAATAATTCCATTGGGCGTTAATTCAATCACGCGATTAGCAACTGTCTCGAGGAAAGTATGATCATGCGAAGTGAGCATCACGACGCCTTTGAAATTGCTCATGCTTTCGTTGAACGACTGAATAGATTCAAGATCAAGATGGTTTGTTGGTTCATCCAGTATTACTACGTTTGGATCCTGCAGCATCATGCGGCTGAGCATGCAGCGCACCTTTTCTCCACCGCTTAATACCCCAACCCGTTTCATTACCTCGTCTCCGCTAAATAACATCTTGCCTAAAAATCCGCGAAGGAACGGCTCATCAACGTCCGTTACGTGCGGTGGAACGAACTGGCGCAACCAATCCATCAGGTTGATATTTATGTCTGTAAAAAACTCGCTATTGTCGTTGGGAAGGTACGCGGTGGTCACAGTAGTGCCCCATTCAAATTTTCCCTTATCGGCATGCATTTGTTTATTTATGATCTGGAAGAAACTTGTCAATGCAGTGTGGTCCTTGCTCATGAAAGCAATCTTATCGCCTTTATTAATGCTAAAATTCACATTTGAAAATAATAGGCGCCCATCCTCAGATTTTTTAGAAAGACTTTCTACATTCAAAATCAGGTTACCCACTTCGCGCTGCTGCTTAAATATAATTCCCGGATAGCGGCGGTTGGAAGGTTCAATTTCTTCTATTGTCAATTTCTCCAATGCTTTTTTTCTTGAGGTTGCCTGTTTTGATTTAGAGGCATTAGCAGAGAAACGCGCAATGAAATCCAACAATGCCTGGCGTTTTTCTTCTGTCTTTTTGTTCTTATCCCCCATCTGCCTTGCCATCAATTGAGAGGATTCGTACCAGAAAGTATAGTTGCCTGTGAAGATTTTTATTTTAGTACGGTCAACGTCTGCAACATGAGTACATACAGCATCCAAGAAGTGCCGATCGTGAGAAACAACGATTACAATATTTTCATATTCAGCCAGCACATTTTCGAGCCAGCTAATTGTCTCCACATTCAGGTCATTGGTAGGCTCGTCTAGAATCAAAACATCTGGATTTCCAAATAATGCCTGAGCAAGAAGCACGCGCAATTTCAATGCGCCGGGCAATTCTTTCATCAGGGACGAATGATACATTTCAGGGACATCAAGGCCGCTCAGCAATGCTGCTGCATCGCTTTCTGATGTGTATCCGCCCATCTCGCCAAATTCAGCTTCGAGATGACCTGCGAGCAACCCATCTTCCTCACTGAAATCTTCTTTCATATAAATAGCATCTTTCTGCTGCATTGTGGCCCACATTTTTGTGTGTCCCATCAGCACGGTGTGCAAAACAGTGCATTCGTCAAATTCAAAATGGTTTTGTTTCAGCACTGCCATGCGCATACCGGGCGAAAATTCTACTGAGCCCTTATTTGGCTCGATTTCTCCCGATAAAATTTTTAAGAAAGTGGATTTGCCTGCCCCGTTGGCCCCAATTACACCATAGCAATTTCCTTTAGTGAAAGTGAGGTTCACTTCGTCAAACAAAACTCTTTTGCCGAAAGAAAGAGTTATATTATTTACTTTAACCATACTCGTTTTTTATGAAGCCGCAAAGGTAACGAATTGCAACGAGCCAGAAAACAGTTTGCAGTATGCAGCAGACAGTTCCAAGAAGAGCCATTTTTTTCAGATAGTTTCAGAAAATTTTAAAAAAGAATCGGCTTGTAATGCTAATATTCAACAGATTATATTAGAAAGGCACAGGGGAAGAATAGTAGCAAACTGTGCATCTTCTACTGGGTACTTTACTTGCTAAGTTTGAGCTTTATAGTCCAGTTCAATTTATTTGCTTGATAGATTTTAGCAACTGCCTGATAGAAACCATATGGCCAAAGAAGATAAGCGGGACTAAAAATGCAGGTAACCACACAAAGGGGAAATAAAGTACCGCAATATTAGGTTGTAAAAAGGAAAAAACCTGAAATATGAGTGGGGCGGACAAAATTCCAATCGCGAGCACATTTAACAGAAGAAGCAATGCAATGACATTCCAGTAAAGAATTACTTTATTGCTCAGCTTTCCCTTCTTAAATCCAAAATAGGCTATCAGAGGAGCTGTAATACCTGAAATGATATCAAAATTTTTTCCCTCAAAGGTCATGAGTCTAGGCACAGCCTTATGCAGAAAAAGCCAGTACAAAACAATTTCAACTGGTATCCTTACAATGTTCAAATACGTGATATTTAACAAGGGCAGATTATCAATAAAAACCAACCCTCTTTTTGTCAGGAATAAAATCAGGATGGTTATGAATGGAGGGATGATAGCAAGAGCAAATCTTGGTGGGATACTTGTTGTATCCCTTATATAAAATTCATTCAGACTAATCACCGCCTGGAAAACCAGCCAAAAAGAGAATATGCTCAGGATTATCCTTGCTGTGCCGGCAGAACGGTTTGAAGTTGAATTGAGCACAGCATAGTGGAATATCAAAACCGCAAATGCGGTGGTAAGGATGAATACAATGGTGATGTAGAGTGGCAAGGATTGAATCATAGATTTTTATTACAAGGTTTAGGAATGGGTTTTTTGGTCGTGTCAAACGTAACTAAGCCACCACTGGTTATGCGTACTTTTATATTTATTATACCATTTGCAAATTGGGTAAAGGGTAATAATCACAAAAAACCACACGGCATACACGCCGGGTAGCGAGAAACCAAAATCATCAGGCCGAAAAAGAAAAGGAGTACTTTTAGGTACTATATCTTTTGATGTGTATCCAAATACAAAAAATGCAACCACGCAGAGTGCATGTATGTAATAGAAATGGACAACATAATAGAAGAACGGAACACGCCCAAAAACAATAAAAAAGTTACTCAGTCTATTTTGTACGTCTTCTATGATAGCAAGGAATAAAATTGCCGGTCCCAGGGTTATGCATAAATACAACAGGGATGGCGGGTATTTTGTCGTGTTTAAAAAAGAAAGAAAAGTATAGACTGCGTTTCGCTGGACGGACCATGGAGCAGGGTCACCATAGGTATTGATAAGTCGTAACACAATAAACAGAATGGTTACAACAAATCCAATCTGCATAAGCATTTTCCTGCGGGCCTGAGGTGCTGTACCGTTTTCATAAAGCTTACCGAAGCAATAACCGCAGCACATGACACCGAACCATGGCAGGAATGGATAAAGTATGATAATAATATGGTTGGGGATAATAGTATAAACCGCAAAATTCCCGCGATGCATTAAATCCCACCAAAAACCGACTTTGCCATGCAGTGCAGCTTCCGGGGCATCTAAGAGATTATGTGCGCAAATTATCAATAAGCCCAGAATAAGGATAACGTTAAAAGGCAACCTGATGATAAGACCGAGCAAAACCATGCTAATGCCTATTGCCCAGATGACCTGAAGAATAAAAACGTTATACAACGGGTTAAAAGTAAAAGCCAGGCTCATAACCAAAAACTCTACGACTATGAGCCAGAACCCTCGCCTGATAAGGAATCCAGCTAGCTCAGATTTTGTTTTTTTAATGCCGCTGAGATAAGTGGAAGTGCCTGCAAGGAAAACAAAGGTAGGAGCACAGAAATGTGTTATCCATCTGGTAAAGAAAAGTTGTGGCGTAGTAGTAGCCATGTTGGTAGGCACCCCTGTCGAAGCGTCAATATGGAAAAAATCACGCACGTGGTCAATGGCCATAATAACCATAACAATGCCCCTCAGCAGGTCGATGGATGTAATTCTAGGTTTGGCGATAACCGTTAGCCTGGTCATGTAGGTTATTTATCGTAAAGGACATATAGGGATAATACAAATTACAAAATCAGTTTCCCAAATCCAAAAACGATTTTTAGCATTCCAGAGTCTGCGTCACAATCAATCGCCCAGCTGGTTTTTTATTCGGTCAGGAGACCCATTCCATTTGCAGCTTGTTCAAGCTCTTATACAATCCGTCTTCAAGAGAAAGCAGTTGCTGGTGTGTTCCGCTTTCCTTCACTACTCCTTTTTCAAGCACAATGATAGTATCTGCATTGCGTATCGTGGATAGGCGATGGGCGATGATAAATGAGGTTCGGTTCTTCATCAAATTCTCTAATGCGTCCTGAACAATGGATTCCGAAGCGGAGTCCAGCGAACTGGTTGCTTCATCAAGGATAAGAATCACAGGGTCTTTTAAGATGGCCCGCGCTATGGCGATACGCTGTCGTTGGCCGCCTGATAATTTGATGCCCCGTTCACCAACCACTGTTTCATATTTTTCAGGAAAACTGTTTATAAATTCATCCGCATAGGCTTGTATTGCCGCCGCTGCAATTTCATCATCTGTTGCATCCGGCTTGCCATAGGCAATGTTCTCGCGGATTGTTCCCCCAAACAATAAAACATCCTGTGGTACCAAGGCCATCTGCTTGCGTAATTGCGATAACGGTATTTGAGATGCTTCTTTGCCATCAAAAAATAATTTCCCAGAGCCCGGCTCATAAAACCGTAATAACAAGGCAGCGATTGTAGTTTTGCCGGCTCCGCTGGGGCCAACGATTGCGACCTGCTGGCCAGGTTCAATTACCATACTAACGTTATTCAACACGCGTAATTCCGGACGCGAAGGGTAACAGAAAGCAACCTCTTGAAATCTGACCTGGCCATTCAGTTTATATTTTTCGAGTAGAGGTTCATTTACAATATTGACTCCTTCCGGAATGGCTTTTAATAATTCTCTTACGCGTTGAGTGGCCCCCAATGTCTTTTGCAATTGTGTATACAGGTCTGCAAAGCCTGCCATACTTCCACCAACAAAGGCCGTGTAGACAACAAAAGCAGTCAAATCGCCAAACGACAATTTACCAGCCTGCATCATGGCTGCTCCATACCAAACCACCAAGACAATTGCTCCAAAAATACTAAAGATCAAAAACGATGCGAACAAGCCTCGGTTTTTGCCATTCTTTACCGCCATTGCTACCACCTGCCTCAGGCTGGCAGCATATCGTTTTATTTCGTACCATTCATTTGAAAATGCCTTTACGTTGCTAATACCCTGCAAAGTTTCCTGTACAATCGTATTTGAATCGGCAAGCTGGTCCTGCGTTTGGCGCGAAACTGCTCTAATGCGCCGGCTGAAGAAAA
>DATMMJ010000112.1:0-6653 GCA_035569795.1 Puia sp.
GATAAATTTGGACTTGGGATAAGAAATATGAAAAATCGGGCTCACCTGATTGGCGGGGATTTTCACCTAACCAGCACCGCTGGCGGTGGCACGATCGTTAACATATCATTGCCATTCACAAATTAACGTTTATGGGTATCCAAAATAAAAAAACAAATGTAGTCCTGGTCGACGATCATGTGCTTTTGCGTAACGGCCTGGCCAGTCACATCCGCAGTCTGGACGGTTACGATGTCCTCTTTGAAGCCGACAACGGCGCATCTTTTCTTAAAAAGCTCAATAGTGCAGCGCTCCCGGACATAGTACTCATGGATATTAATATGCCCTCAATGGATGGCTATGAGACGACCCAATGGCTAAAAAAACACCATCCTGAAATTAAGGTGCTCGCTCTTTCCATGTATGACAACGAACAGTCCATCATACGGATGCTCAAATCTGGTGCAAAGGGTTATATCCTGAAAGATATTGAGCCCTTAGAATTCAAGGCTGCATTAGATGCACTGGTACAAAAAGGTTTTTATTATTCCGAGATGGTGACAGGAAAATTGATCCATGCGGTTAATAATCTGGATGAGCCAAAGCAACTCTCCAAGATCGGGATAAGTTTTAGCGAAAGGGAAATAGAGTTTTTAAAGCTCGTTTGCTCAGAAAAGACGTATAAAGAAATTGCCGATGATATGAACCTGAGCCCGCGGACCATAGATGGCTACCGGGATGCCATGTTTGAAAAGCTGCATGCTAAAACCCGTGTAGGACTGGTAATGTACGCGATACGGAATGGTATAGTGGAAGCTATTTAATTTAACACACTGTTTTCCTTTACTATCTCTATGTTTTTTTGCTCTTTGATCTTGTTCCAGCCGCCGGTCACGTTCCGCAGGTTATGAATCCCCTGGCGTTTCAGCAGTGAAGCCGCAATAACGCTTCTGTAACCACCCCCACAATGCACATACAGATTTTGTGTGTCTTCCAGATTTGCCATGCATGCCGGGTCATTCATTTCACTCAAAGGGATGTTTATTGCACCACGAATATGTCCATCCGCAAATTCAGGTTCTCGGCGCACATCAATCACTATCATATTCTTATCAAATGGGAGGTCCATTGCCAGTTCATCAGCATCCACATCAATGATCAGATCTATCGTGTTCCCCGAAGTCTGCCATGCTTCAAATCCGCCATTAAGATACCCTCTGATTTTATCAAACCCCACTCTTGCCATACGGACTATGGTTTCTCTTTCTTTTCCTATCTCGGTAACGAGTACGATTTCCTTATCAAAAGGCAAGAGGCTGCCAGCCCATTCTGCAAATCTGCCGTCCAGTCCTATATTTACTGAGCCCGGCACAAAACCGTGAGAAAAAACCGTCTCATTTCTTGTGTCCAGTAAAATAATATCATCCGTGTCGGTTATCTTTTTGAATTCATCAGGACTAAGTGGCATTAAGCCATTGTCCAGCACTTCGTCAAGACTGTTGTAGCCTTCCTTATTAATCTTTGCATTGATGGGGAAATATAGTGGTGGCGTTTCCAGCCCATCTGTAACGGAGTTTATGAACTGTTCTTTGGTCAAAGGCTGCAAAGCATAATTACTTTGTTTTTCATCGGCGATCGTACTGAAAGTGTTGGGGCCTAAATTTTTCCCGCAACTGCTGCCCGGTCCATGTGCCGGATAAACAATCACATCACCTGACAAAGGCATAATTTTCTTTCTTAGGGAGTCATACAGCATCCCGGCGAGTTCTTCTTTGCCAAGGTTGCCACTGCTAAGGTCGGGCCTACCCACGTCTCCCACAAACAGGGTATCACCGGTAAAAATGGCATATGGTTGCTTATTTTCATCTCTTACCAGATAGCAGGAAGATTCGATCGTATGGCCGGGAGTATGCAGCACTTCTATTGTGATCGCCCCAAGCTGGAACACTTCGCCATCTTGAGCGCTGTGAATGGCAAAACTTGTTTCTGTGCCTGGGCCATAAATTATTGGCGCCCCGGAAGCTTTACTGAGATCCAGATGGCCGCTTACGAAATCTGCATGAAAATGTGTTTCCAGGATATACTTGATGGAAGATTTACGCTCATTGGCTAATTGAAGATAAGCTTCCACATCTCTTAAAGGATCTATGATCGCTGCCTCGCTGCCGCTTTCAATATAATAGGCCGCTTCGCTCAAACAGCCAGTATATAATTGTTTAATGAACATAACCGTGCTTTAGGCAAAATTAGCCATTAAACGCCAAAGAGAAAATAAGACCAGGTAAATGATATTATAATGCTATTAGGGAAGCTATAGGCCCACAAAGCGGTAAGCCGGGAATTGTTACCTGACAAAGGGTTATTAGAATCAATACAGAGCAAACTGTATTACGCTTTTGGGGGTCATAGGTGAACCCAAAGCGTTCATCAAATACACCCGGAAGTTGCAAGAACAGGATTTAATCGATCAGGTTATTGACGCATTTCATAATATGAGCTATGCGCACATCGCTGATTGTGTAATAAATGAATTTGCCATCCCTCTCCGTTTTAACAATGCCAACCCTGCGCAAAATGGCAAGGTGCTGGGATGCAACAGATTGCTCCAGACGAAGCTGCACATAAATTTCAGTTACCGTCAGCCTTTTGTTTTCATCAAGCAATTTAATAATCTGTTGCCTCAGTTTATGGTTAAGCGCCCGAAGTATCATTGCAGCTTTCTTCAAATTCACGAAATCAACTTTTACGGGGTGGCCTTGAGAGCTATTTACAATCATCCAGTGATTGCTAGAAGTTAAAGTCATTGGTTACAGTTTATTATCACGATATACGCAAATGTAGCATAGGATGGATAAATAAAAACTGTTATGCAACATTATATTATAATGTGTTTATTTCCTTATATAAGAATGGAATTCTTTGATATAAGCGGGTTGGCTATACACTATGTCGGTCAATTGATGATTGATGAATTTTTGATACGAAAGTATCCCGAGGTAACTGGCATTGTACTGTATTTTTGTTGCCTCAGCCCTAGTAGAGGCAGAAATTTTTTCCCATTTGGCTGCTCCGCTCCCAAAGAAAAAAATTTTTTGAGAAGAAAGTTCTGAAGCAAAGCTATTTTCATCCAAAACGATTGCTAAAGGAGGCATCGCTTCTTCCATATCCATTTTATAAAGTGCAGTATAGACTTCCATACGGCGCGCATCAATCATTGGGCAAAGAAGTGCAGATGATTGTGGTAATTGCCGGCTGGCCGCAAAAGCCATCATCTTTAATGTACTTTCTGTTATAAGTGGTATCCCCAAGCCGAAACAAAACCCCTTTGCGGATGCCATTCCTACCCGAAGACCAGTGTATGAGCCCGGGCCTTCCGTTACAGCAACAGCGTTTAAACTTTTCATCTCATACCCAGAAGCTTTAATCATTTCATAAACCGCAACATGCAGCCATGCTGCATGCTCTTTTTGTGCATCGTTTTGTAATAGATACAATGGCTTGCCATTTTCGCAAAGACATACGCTTGCGGTCTGCGTTGATGTGTCTATGTTTAAGATCAAAGCCATGGTCTTTTGCAATAATTTATTTACTTGAGTCTTTTAACAATGCTTCACAAATGGTATACCTGCCCTCAGTTTTGCTGAGTTCCTGAAGCAAGTCACAAATGTTTTTTAACCCAATTTTCTCGCTCCATTCAAATGGGCCGAAAGGATAATTAGTTCCAAGCTTCATAGCAATATCTATTTGCTCCTTTGTGCTAACATGATCCTCCAAAACATAGTACGCCTCATTGACAATCATTGCGACAATCCTGGCGCTTACCATCCCCGGAAGATCAGGAACAAACTGGAAATCCCATTTCATCTCTTTAAATATTTTTTCAGCCACGTTTTTTTGTGCCTGTTCCTGCACTGCTGCTTCGCAAATATTTCTTGTGAAAAAACCCGCCCATGCGTTGATCCTGATAAAAGGATGATTGATCTTACTTAAGGTATGCACAACGGAATTGATAAAAACAGGTTTCGGAAATAATTTTCCAAGTTGAACGATGTGGTTAACGTCAAAGGTAAAATCCAAATCGAAATATGCATCTGCGTCATGCATCTCGAACAATCCATCCACCGATTCCGCCCACGCTACACTCAGGTGCGCACCAGCAATTTTTTGCTGCATTTCTTCCTTTAATAAACCATTTGCCAGCACAGCAATTTTCATCAAAACCAATTTTTAAGCAAAGAAAGCCTATTTGTCATTAACTCTTTGCATGTCCAACTCTTAACTTTTCTATACTTTTGATGCATGGAAAAGAAAATAATCAACACAAGTAATGCGCCCGACCCCATTGGCCCCTACAATCAGGCTGTGCTCATAAACAATATGCTTTTTATTTCGGGTCAGATTGCTATTAACCCTGCTAATGGCAATGTGGAGGCTAAAGATATAATTGCAGAAACACATCAGGTGATGCATAACCTGAAAACAATTTTAGCCGAAGCGAAAATGGATTTTAATAATGTGGCTAAGACTACTATTTTTTTAAGCGATATGTCACTTTTTGCAACAGTGAACGAGGTGTACGGGAAATATTTCAGCGGCGATTTTCCGGCGCGCGAAACTGTCGCCGTAAAAGGTCTCCCAAAAAATGTGAATGTGGAGATCAGCATGATTGCAGCCAAATCCCCAACCGTTAAAGGGGAATAAGAACACCCAAGTCCTTCCCTACTTTTGTAAATGCTTCTATGGCTTTGTCCAAATGATGTTGCTCATGTGCAGCGCTCAATTGCACACGGATCCTGGCCTGGTTTTTTGCAACCACAGGGTAAAAAAACCCGATCACATAAATCCCTTCATCAAGTAATCTGGCAGCAAATTTTTGAGCAAGCTCCGCTTCGTAAAGCATGATGGGGACGATCGGATGGTCACCTGGCCTGATATCAAAACCGGCTTTTGTCATCTTGCTGCGGAAATATTTTGTATTGAATTCTAATTTGTCGCGCAACTCAGTTGTTTCGCTGAGCATATCAAGCACCGCTATGGAGGCACCAACAATGGAGGGTGCAAGGCTATTGGAGAAAAGATACGGCCTGCTTCTTTGGCGCAGCATCTCCACAATTTCTTTTCTTCCACTGGTGAACCCGCCACTTGCTCCTCCAAGGGCTTTTCCCAGAGTGCCTGTGATTATATCAATTCTTCCCATTACGCCCCGGTATTCGTGGGTACCTCTTCCTGTCCTGCCCAAAAATCCCGAGGAATGGCATTCATCAATCATCACAATGGCATTGTGTTTATCTGCCAGGTCACAAATTTTATCAAGCTGTGCGATTGTTCCATCCATACTGAAGGAGCCGTCGGTAACGATGACCCGGCTTCGCAAATGCTGGCACTCCGCGAGCTTTGCTTGCAGGTCTTCCATATTATTATGCTCATAACGATAGCGTTGCGCTTTGCAAAGGCGCACGCCATCGATTATAGAAGCATGGTTCAGCGCGTCACTGATGATCGCGTCCTGGTCGCCGAACAATGGCTCAAACACACCGCCGTTCGCATCAAATGCTGCAGCATATAAAATCGTGTCCTCCGTTCCCAAAAAATCAGCAATCTTTTTTTCAAGCTCTTTATGAATGTCCTGCGTCCCGCAGATAAACCGCACGCTGCTCAAGCCATATCCACGGCTGTCAATTGCTCTATGAGCCGCTTCAATCACTTTTGGGTGAGAAGAAAGCCCTAGATAATTATTAGCACAAAAATTCAAAACTACTTTTGCGTTCACGATAATTTCCGCGCCTTGCTCGCTTGTGATGATGCGCTCATTTTTGAAAAGGCCTGCAGTTTTTATTTCTTCCAGTTCGCTGCCAATGCGATTTACAAATGTCTGGTTCATGCAAAATTTTTTATATGATAAAGGTAAGAACTTGGGGACTTCCCCCGTGTTATTGTCAATGACCTCGCATCTGTGGATGTGAATTTTCATGCAGTCATCCATGGTTGCTAGTATGTGCTCATCCATACGGTTTCGCTCTCTCTCTCTCTGCGCGCAGGATTTCCCCATTTGCATTTTTTAATACTGCAAGGCGACGATAAACCCAGGGGATTTTGCTCAAAGATGCAACATGGCCTATCTTTGCAACCTAAAATTTTACTCAAGTGCAAACGGAAACACAAATATTCGATTATCCTACCTGGAGAAGCCAGCTTCCTGAATTGAGCAAACGATACCAGACAGCAAGCCCTTACGCTCATATTGTTTTGGATAATTTTCTGAACCCAGAAGTGCTGGATGATTGCATCGGGGAGTTCAATAAATTAAATGAGGCAGACGGATGGATAAACTATGCCCATTACAATGAAAAAAAGAGGGGGCTGAATAAACTGGACCTGTTGCCGCAAACTATTAAAGGCACTATCAATGAACTCAATTCGCCTGAATTCTTGCAATGGCTAAGCACGCTTACCGGAATAAAAAATCTGCAGAAGGATGACCACCTGGAAGGGGGTGGCATCCACCAATCTACAAAAGGTGGTTTTTTGAATATCCATGCCGATTTCACCGTACATCCGCATCATCGCAACTGGCAGCGCCGGGTCAATGTGTTGGTTTACCTAAACCGGGATTGGAAAGAGGAGTGGGGTGGCAAACTTGAACTGTGGGATAAACAAATGAAAGCATGCGAACA
>DATMMJ010000113.1:0-2376 GCA_035569795.1 Puia sp.
TTGGATTGGGAGTATTACGATCCTAAAGGGAGGTGGGTAAATAAAGCGCTGCGAATATAGACAAGTTTTACAAAATGGGAGCGGGTTTTCACTTAAAACTATATATTTTTTTAAAATGCTAGTATTGGCTTAAGTGCCTGAATATGAAATGGAAAGTTCCTTTGAATTGATAACAGAAACTTTATATTGCACTTTTATGCCTCTTGGGCTCTCCGGAGCTTCTATCATCATCGCTTCGCCTGGGCGGATATTGCGGAAATAAACATTTTCCGTCTTAAATATTTTTTTATTTGCTTGAATGTATTGTACTTCTACCGTTACCAGATCAAGAGGATAAATGGATTTATTACTCACCGTGAGCTGCACTTCAGAGATGCCGCCAAATGTGCCCACATGATATTTGTTGGAACTCACAGAGACCAGATTGGCAATATTATTTCTTAGGAGATCTCTGTCCCCAACTGGGTCGGTCCGATGCGTTGCTACTCTATGCGGTACGTTTGGGTAATAGGTAGTATCATTTTTTGCTTCCTCCCTTTGCTCATGCTTTTGGGAAAAAAAAGCCGTATTTGTTTTTAGGGGAATACTTTTCTTCGTTTCCCCAGCACTCGATGAGATTTTTTCCTGCTCGTGCGAAATGGGGTTGGTTGCTATATCATCTTTTTTTGTTTCACTTGCAACATTTATTGGTTGCTCCTTAGGTGCAGGTTGGGACGCACCAGAGGAAACCGGTATCAGCACTTCTTGGCTTTCCGGTTTATTCACCGATGCAATTTGTTTGTCATTTGCACTTGTTTTTGAAGGCTGGGTTGGATTGCCCTTACTAATGGATAGCCCAATAAAAATACCCGCGCCCAATAACGCAAGCACGCAAGCCACAAGCATTGCAGGTTTCATGTACTGGGCAAAAGGGTTATCCTTTTTCGGCGACAATCTGGATACCTTAAATTGGTCATGACTAAACTGGGACGCGACCTGTATTGATTTATCTGTATTTGTATAATCGATTTGAGCAGGTTTTGGTTCCGCAGATTTGATCTTTTCATCAGCAATCTTTTCTCCCATCGTTTCATGAACAGAGCTTATTGATATTTTTTTTGGAGGAAGCGAAGCATAGACTTTCCTATCACCTACCTCAAGAACAACTTGAGGTAAAACACCGGACTGCACAATATCCGCTTTAGGATTTGATAAATGTGGAATATTTTTAGATTGTATTTCTTCAGAAGGCCTTTTAAAGAAGCGATCAAAAGGCTGTTCTTCAATAATGGGCGCGAAAGATTTTAGTTCAGTAATCTCTCCAGGGTAGCGCCACGCAGCGCTTTTATTCTCCACCCAAACAAGATCGTATTTTTTAAAGCCTTTGGCTGTAATTTCAGCAAGCGTGTACGGGCCCGATTGTTTATTGTCCCGAAGCAATAGATAAGTCGACATCTGTTCCGTTTAAAACGTATAAATTGAGCATTTAGAGATATTTAGTTGGGGACAGATCAAATGTATTGAATTAATTCATGGATTTTTGTGAAGGGATCGTTATAAATATTTCCCATCCCGTGCAAACTTTAAAACGAATTTAAGGATAAAATAAATACGCAGAGCATTGCTAATCAAATTTTTTTGGAGCTTTATTCAATAAAAAATGAAAAGAAAAAATAAGTTTTTTGATAATGTACTTAATGTTGCCGATATTAGGTATTCAAACTTCCAAAAAAACAATTCACTACCAAAATGGAACGAGCTATCCAGGAAAAAATAAGCGTTTGGCTTAATGGCAATTATGATCAGGAAACAAAAAAGGAAATTGAGCGGCTACAGATAGAAAACCCCAATGAGCTTACCGAAAGCTTTTACAGAAACCTGGAATTTGGAACGGGTGGACTGCGCGGCGTTATGGGCGTGGGCACAAACCGGATGAATAAGTACACGGTAGGCATGGCAACCCAGGGCTATGGAAATTATTTGAAACTCTCTTTTCCCGGCAAGCCAGTTAAAGTGGCTATTGCACATGACAGCCGTAATAATAGCCGTTTCTTTGCCGAAACAGTGGCTAAAGTATTTGCTGCAAATGGAATCCGTGTTTTTTTATTCCAGTCTCTCAGGCCAACACCTGAGCTCAGTTTTACCATTCGCCAGCTTGGCTGTCAGGGCGGTGTTGTCTGCACAGCATCCCACAACCCCAAAGAGTACAACGGATATAAAGCATACTGGAATGATGGTGGTCAGCTTGTACCACCGCATGATACCAATGTTATCAAGGAGGTTGAGAAAATTGCTTCGGTTGATGAAGTCAAATGGGGCGGTGGAGAATCCAATATCACGATGATTGGTAAAGAATTGGATGAAGCCTATATCAGCATGGTTGCAGGTCTGTCGGTG